>NZ_JBVITR010000089.1:0-13769 GCF_055574875.1 Streptomyces sp. NPDC034670 | reverse complement strand
AACTGCTGGAAGTCCTCCAGGCTCGGGTCCTGGGCCTGGAGCATGGTGCCCATCGCCCCGTCGGCGACCACCACACGGGTGGCCAGCGCCTCACGGAGTGTCTCGCCGCCCGTCGTCACCGCGGCCATGGCGCACCTCCCGGGCCTCCCAGGTGGGCTGCCAGCTCTTCGGCCGCCGCCGTGCCGTACGTCTCGGCGACGACGGCGGTGAGCCGGTCGGGGTCGGGGGTGTAGGTCTGGGACCCCACCTGGGACAACGCGAAGGAAGCCATGGCGCAGCCGAGTTGGGCCGCGCGCGGAAGGTCCAGGCCCCGGGCGAGGGCCGCGAGGAAGCCGGCGCGGAAGGCGTCGCCGACACCGGTCGGGTCGGCGACGCGGACGCCGGCGACGGCGGGCACGGTGAGCGCCGGGCGGTCCGCGGCCTCGATCCGCACCCCGTCGGCTCCGAGAGTGGTGATCCAGGCGCCCACGCGCCGCAGGACGTCGTCGCGGTCGGCGCCGGTGCGCTCCAGCAGCAGGGTCGCCTCGTACTCGTTGGTGAACAGCCATCGGGCCCCGGTCACCAGGGCGCGCACCTGGTCGCCGTCGAGGCGGGCGAGTTGCTGTGAGGGGTCGGCCGCGAAGGGGAGGCCGAGCGCACGGCAGCGTGCGGTGTGGCGCAGCATGGCCACGGGGTCGTCGGGTGCCACGACGACGAGGTCGGGCAGCGGGTCGAGGCGTCCGAGGTCGATGTCGCGGGCTTCGGCCATGGCGCCGGCGTAGAACGCGGCGACCTGGTTGGCGTCCTGGTCCGTGAGGCACAGGAACCGGGCCGTCTGCCGCTCGGTGGAGACGTGCACGGCGCCGGTGTCGACGCCGTGGTCCTTCAGCCACACCTCGTACTCGCCGAAGTCGGTGCCGACCGCCCCGACCAGCAGGGGGGTCAGCCCCAGCCCGCCGAGGCCGTAGCAGATGTTGGCGGCGACGCCGCCACGGCGCACCTCCAGGTCGTCGGCCAGGAACGACAACGACACCCGGTCGAGCCGGTCGGGGATCAACTGGTCCGTGATCCGGCCGGGGAAGGTCATGAGATGGTCGGTGGCGATGGAGCCGGTCACCGCGATACGCATGGGAACTCCTGTTCCTGTCGGCCCGGCCGGTCAGCGGCCCGCGGCGGCCGCGAGCCGGTCGGCACGGTCGGTGCGCTCCCAGGTGAAGTCGGGCAGCTCCCGGCCGAAGTGGCCGTAGGCGGCGGTGTTCGCGTAGATCGGCCGCAGCAGGTCCAGATCGCGGATGACGGCGGCCGGCCGCAGGTCGAAGACCTCGTCGATGGCCCGCTCGATCCGCTCGGTGTCGACCTTGGCGGTGCCGAAGGTCTCCACGAACAGGCCGACCGGCTCGGCCTTGCCGATGGCGTAGGCGACCTGCACCTCGCAGCGCTCGGCGAGGTCCGCGGCCACCACGTTCTTGGCGACCCAGCGCATCGCGTACGCCGCCGAGCGGTCCACCTTGGACGGGTCCTTGCCGGAGAAGGCTCCGCCGCCGTGGCGGGCCATGCCGCCGTAGGTGTCGATGATGATCTTCCGGCCGGTCAGGCCGGCGTCGCCCATCGGGCCGCCGATCTCGAAGCGGCCGGTGGGGTTGACCAGCAGCCGGTAGTCCCCGGTGTCCAGCTTGATGCCGTCCTCGGCCAGCCGGGCCAGCACGGGCCCCACCACGTGGCGGCGGATGTCCGGCGTCAGCAGGTGGTCGAGGTCGATGCCGGACGCGTGCTGGGAGGAGACCACCACCGTGTCCAGGCGCACCGGGCGGTCGCCCCGGTACTCGATGGTGACCTGGGTCTTGCCGTCGGGGCGCAGGTAGGGCACCACGCCGTCCTTGCGCACCTCGGCCAGCCGGCGCGACAGCCGGTGGGCGAGTTCGATGGGCAGGGGCATCAGGGCGGGGGTCTCACGGGTGGCGTAGCCGAACATCAGCCCCTGGTCGCCGGCCCCCTGGCCGGCGAGTTCGTCGTCCACGCCGCCCAGCCGCTTCTCGTACGCGGTGTCCACGCCCCGGGCGATGTCCGGGGACTGCGCGCCGATGGACACCGACACCCCGCAGGAGGCGCCGTCGAAGCCCTTGACCGAGGAGTCGTAGCCGATGCCGAGGACGGTCTCGCGGACGATGTGGGGGATGTCCGCGTAGGCGGAGGTGGTCACCTCTCCGGCGATGTGGACCTGGCCCGTGGTGATCAGGGTCTCCACCGCCACCCGGGAGGCCGGGTCCTCCCGCAGGAGGGCGTCGAGGATGGCGTCGCTGATCTGGTCGGCGATCTTGTCGGGGTGGCCCTCGGTGACGGACTCGGAGGTGAACAGCCGGGTTGTCATGTTTCTCCTAGGAGTGAAGCGGTCGTGGTCCGGCGTGCCGTCCGGCTCCGGGCGGTCAGCGGGTCCGCCGGGCGGCGGCCGCGAGGATCCGTGCGAAGTCGGTGGCGGGTGCGGTGGTGGCGGTGAGCACCACCGGGGGAGGCGGGCCGTCCCCGGTGGTGAGGGACTGGGCGATCTCGCACGCGGCGACGCCTCCGCCGGAGAAGGCGCCGAGCACGAGGGGGCCGTCCGCCGCGATGTCCCGCAGGGCGGCCCGCAGCGCCGGCCCCGTCCGGTCACCGGACGGGGTCGGCAGCAGGACGAGCGCCTGGGGGCCCTGGTAGACGGCGGCGAGGCGGGTGTGCGCGTGGCGGGGGGTGCCGGGCGACTGCACCAGGCAGACGGCGCCCGCACCGGGGTGCGCGGCGGCGCGCAACAGGACCAGCGGCGGGTCACCGGGCGGCGCGGCGGCGGGGGCGGGGACGGAAGTGACGACGGCGGCCGGATCTGGATCCGGGTCCGGAGTCGGGTCCGGGTCCGGGTCCGTGGGTGCCGTCGTGCCGTCGGTCCGGGGCAGGCCGGCGAGCAGTTCGAGCGCCTCCCCCACCCGGGTGCCGCCACCGGTCGTCGCCGGCAGGGTGCACAGCAGCCCGGCGGTGTGCGCGAGGACCGCGTCGGCGTCGGCTTCGGCGAGGCGTTCGCGGTCGTAGGAGAAGGTCAGGACGAGCCGTTCCTCGTCGTCGTGATGGGCGACGAGGGTGACGGGGTACAGGGTGCGGGCGCCCATGGTCTCGGCGGAGGTCATCCGGACGGCGTGCGCGTCCGGGCGGGACGCCGGGAGCCGCGGGTCGTGCGGGTCGTACAGGTCGTACGGCTCGTGCAACTCGTGTGCTCCGCACCGCTCGTGCGGCTCGGGCGGCCCGCCGTCGAAGACGAGCAGAGTGCCGGTCCCCTCGCCGGGGGACCACCCCTTTCCGGACCGTCCGCTCCAGGAGCGGGCCTGGCCCGGCGACACCCACTCGTGGGCGGACAGGTCCAGGGCGTGGTCACGCAGGCGCGTCAGCAGTGCGGGCACGGTGTCCCGGGGGTCGACGACGACCGCCGCCGGAAGCGGGGTGCGCAGCGCCCCGGGCATCCGCTCGACGCCGTCCAGCAGGACGCCGCGCCCCGGCACGGCGATGCCGAACCGCACGGTCGCCCGCCCCACGGCCCCGGACACCCGGTACAGCAGCAGGGCCCACGCGGCGTGCAGCGCGCTGCTCTCGGGGCTGCCCCACCGCGCCGCCCACGCCCGCAGCCGCGCGGTCTGCCGGACGGTGAGCCGGGTGCGGAGGTGGCCGGTGCCCGTGCCGTCGCCCGGTCCCGGCAGGTCGGTGCCCGGTCCGGTGTCGGCCCGGCTCCAGAACGCGCGCGCGGGCGCGGTGTCCCGGGCGGCGAGCCAGTCCGCGTGGTCGCCGACGTCGGGGCGCCTCTCCCCGCCGGGCAGGGAGCCGCCGGCCAGGTAGGCGCGCCGGAACTGCCGCAGCAGCAACCGCACGCTCCAGGCGTCGAGCAGGGCGTGGTGGAAGGTGAGCAGGATGCGGGCCGACGGGTGCGGGTCCCCGCCGAGGACGGTGATGCGCAGCGGCCCCGGAGTGCGCGGATCGAGGCCGCGCCGCCGGTCCTCCTCGGCCAGTGCGTACCAGTCGATGCTGCCGTGCGCGTGCCGCACGATCTCGGGCACGACCCGTTCGTGCAGCACGACGGACGGTTCGGGACCGTCCTCGAAGGCGGCGCGCAGCACGCTCTCGCGGGCGAAGACGGACTCCCAGGCGGCGGTGAAGCGCGCGTGGTCGAGCGGCCCGTGCCAGACGGCGGCGAGCTGCTCGCAGTGCCGCGGCGTCCCGGGGTGGGCGTCGGCGTCGGCGAGCAGTTCGCGCTGGAGCGGGCTCGGCCGGATCCTGCGCCCGGTGCCGGCGGCGGGCGGGCCCTGCGTCAGCAGGTCGGCGAGCAGCCCGGCGGAGCAGCCGTCGAACGCCCCCGAGAGGAAGTACAGCGTGTGGTGGCCGGGGCCGCGCCGCATGAGCCGGCGGGGGCGCGGCGGCACGGGTGCCCCGCAGCGCGCGGCGACGCGGTCCAGGGCCGCCGACAGCCGGCCGGCGTCGTGCGGGCCGTGCACGTCCAGCACCAGGAGGGCGTCGCCGCGCGGCCCGGTGAGGTCGACGACGACGGTCGTCGGCCCGGTTGACGCGGTGCGTGAGGAGCGGTGGGTCGTCATCGTCGTCTGGGGTGCGCGCCGTACCGTGCGCTCTTCGTCCGCGGACGCGGCCGGGCACCCTTCCTCCCCTCTGTGCCGTGCGGGCACCGAGTATGGGAACGATCTCCATGGGGCCCTGACGCGGCGCTGACACGGCGGTCGTCCGCGGGTCGGGTCCGCTCGGTCCGGTCGGGCACGACGGGGTGCCGGGCGGGGCCGTCGGGAGGCGGGAGGCGGGAGGCGGGAGGCGGGAGTCTGAGGGCTGGTGGCTCGCCGGGCGCACCGCGGAGGGCGGGCGGGGGCGTCCCGCGGCGGTGGCGGACGGCGGTGGCGGGCGGGGTCAGCCGAGGAGCCCGGCCACGGTCCGCAGGACGTCGTGGTCGAGCAGGGTGTCCGCCGACGTGCCCCCGCGGGGGGCCGGGCGGCCCGCGTCCTGGCGGGCCACGCTCAGCAGGTAGCGGCGGCGGACCCGGTGGGTGGCGAACGTCCACTCGCCGTGGGCGGCGGCGGGCCGGCCGTCGGGGGCGGACAGCCGCCCGGTGTCGGGGTCGAAGCCGAACTGGGTGAAGCCCAGCTGCAGTCCCTGGCCCAGCGCCTTGGTGTAGGCCTCCTTCAGGGTCCACAGGCGCAGCAGCCGGGCACCGCGCTCCGCCTGCGGCAGGCGGTCGAACCACCCGCGTTCGGCGGGGGTCAGGACGCGGCCGTGCAGCAGGTCGTAGGGCATGCGCCGGCCGACGGGTTCGGCGTCGACGCCGATGCGCCCGTCGCGGCTGACGGCCACCGCGATCAGCTCGCCGGTGTGGGTGAGGCTGATGTCGATCGGGTCCAGGCCGCGCAGGTACGGCCGCCCGCCGATCTGGTAGGCGAGGTCGAGCTCGGCCGGGTCGGTGCGCAGGACGGCCGCGGCGGTGTACTTGACGGCGAGCCGGGACGCGGCGAACCGGTGGCGGGCCGCGGGGTCGCCGGTGCGGAGGTAGCGCGGCCAGTCCCGCCCGAGCAGAGTGCGCAGCGCGGGCCCGGCGACGGCGGGGGACCACGCGTCCCGGACCGTGTGGACGACGGTGTTCCCGTACCGGTCCACGGCCTCGCGGACGCGCTGCCACGGAGCGTCGGGCCCGTCGACGCGCACCGGCGGGGCGATGGTGTCGTGGTGCTCGACGCGCACCGGCGGGGCCGTGGTGCCGCGGTGCCCGGTCATGGGGCGGTGGCTGCCGCGTCCGGGAGGCCGCCGCCGTCCCGGTGACGGTGCAGCAGTTCCTCGACGAGGCGCTCCCGGACGTCGTCCGGCGGGCCGGGGACCGGGAGACCGAGGCGCTCGCCGATCCGTGACAGGGCCAGCTCGGCCCAGGCGGGGTCGGCCGGGAACGGACCGGGGCCGTCCTGCGCCTCCCGGGCGCGCAGCACCGCGGCGGCGCACACGAGCAGGCCGTAGCGGTCGGCGAGCACGAGCGCGGCCGGTACGGGGGCGGCGGCCGGCAGGCGACGGCACCGGGTGGCCAGGGCGCGCAGCTCGGCGACGAGGAGCTCGGCGAGGACGGCGGTCCGGCCGCCCGCGGCGCCGGATGCGGCGAGCCGCCGGGCGCAGCCGACAAGGGAGGCGGCCATGAAGTCGCCGCCACCGGCGACGGCGAGCGCGGCGTGGTCCAGCGGCGGCAGTCCGGCACCGGTCTCGAACAGTGCGGGCGGCGGCTCCGGTTCGGTGAACCAGGAGCGTTCCGCCAGGTCCCGCAGGTGCGCGACGAGCACGCTGCGGCAGGCGGCGGCGCCGGCGGGCCCGGACTGCGCGGCGGACAGGACGCGCATCAGTCCGCCCGGTGCGCCGTGCCCGGGGCCGTCCGCGCGGTGGGCGTGCGCTCCGAGGACGGTGACGAGTTCCTCCAGGCCCGGGCGGAGCAGGCCGGGCACCGCGTACCGGACCGCGGCGGCGAGGAGGTGGGCGGCCGGGGGCAACAGGCTCAGCGCCCGCAGCGCGGCGGTCGTGACGGCGCGGCAGGCCAGCAGGTCCGCGCAGACACCGGCGAGCGGCCGGTGCCGGCGCGGGGCGGTCCGTCCCGGGGAACCGGCGGTGGCGGCCCGCACCGCATGGTGCAGCGCGGTGTCACCGGCCGCGGTGAGCCCGGCGCACAGCACCGCGTGCTCCACCTGCAGGGCGCGCAGGGCGAGGACGACGCCGTCGCCCTCGCGGCCCACGAGCGCCCCGCGCGGCACGAGGCAGCCGCGGAACTCCAGCGCGTCCCCCCGCGCACCGGGCAGTCGGCGGATCGTGCCCGCGTTCCGTCCGGCGGGATCGACGAGCAGCACGGAGTGGCCGCCCGGCCCGTCCGGGGCGCCGGTGCGGGCGTGGACGAGGTGCAGGCCGGCGGGGAGGGCGCCGCCGGTGACGGGCGCGCGGCCGTCGAGCCGGTATCCGCCCGGCACCCGGCGGGCGGTGATCTCCCCGTGCGGCGGGGTGCCCGCGCGGGCGGGTCCGCGGTGGACGACCGCGACCCGCCCGCCGGTCAGCAGCAGCCGTGCGACGTCGTGCCGCTGCCAGGTGTCGCCGGCCGCCCAGACGGCGCCCGTGGCCAGCAGCGAGGCGAGGTCGCGGCCGAGCGCGGCGTCGTGCCGGAAGACGGGGCGCAGGACCCGGGCGAGCAGGTCGGCCCGGACGAGCCGCCCGCCGTGCTCGGCGGGCACGAACTCGCCGGCGACCCCCTCCTCGGCGAGCAGCGCCTCGGTCCCGGTGGACGGGAGGTGCCGGGTTCCGGTGGCGCACCGGCCGGCCGGGCCGTCGGCCCGGGGGACGTCGAGCCGCCGCTCCAGCCGGGCGGCCCGGGCGCGGGCGGCCGCTTCCGGCCCGCCGGACGCGGCGGCGGGAGCGGGACGGGGGCGGGTCTCGGTCTCGGCGGGGAGGGTCATGACGGTGGTGGTCGGCTCCTCGGCACCGGGGGCGTGGGAGGGCGGGCGCACCGCGCCCGTGCCCGGATCCTGGCGGCGGCGGCTCGAGGCCGCCTGGAGCCGCCCTCGAACCGCGGCCCGCCCGGCGGGGTGCGGCTCCGCGCCGGCGGCGCGCCTCGAGCGGGCTTCGGCCGCCCCACGAGCCACCGGGCGCAGAGTCGGTTGCACCGACATCGCTGAGGAGGTCCGCCGATGGCACAAGGCACACATCCGGTCGCCCTGGTGACCGGGGGCACCCGGGGCATCGGGCTCGCCGTGGTCCGGGAACTCGCCCGCCGGGGCCATCGCGTCTTCCTGTGCGCGCGCACCGGGCACGAGGTGAAGCAGACCGTGGAGGACCTGCGCGCCGAAGGGCTCCAGGTGGAGGGGGCCGTCGCCGACGTCCGCTCCGCCCAGGACGTGCGCGCCCTGGTGCGCACCGCCGTGGAGGTGTTCGGGCCGATCGGCGTCCTGGTCAACAACGCCGGCCGCAGCGGGGGCGGCCGTACGGCCGACATCCCCGACGAGCTCTGGTACGACGTCATCGACACCAACCTCAACGGTGTCTTCCTGGTGACCCGGGAGGTGCTCAAGAACGGCGGCCTCACCGACGGCGAGCACGGGCGGATCGTCAACATCGCCTCCACCGCGGGCAAGCAGGGCGTGCTGCTGGGGGTCCCCTACACCGCGTCCAAGCACGGCGTGGTCGGCATCACCAAAGCGCTGGCCAAGGAGCTCGCCCCGTGCGGCGTCACCGTCAACGCCGTGTGCCCCGGGTACGTGGAGACCCCGATGGCGGAGCGGGTCCGCCGGAGTTACGCCACCGCGTGGAACACCACGCAGGAGTACGTCCAGGAGCAGTTCGAGGCCAGGATCCCGCTCGGCCGCTACTCCACGCCCGAGGAGGTGGCCGGTCTGGTCGGCTACCTGACCACCGGTCAGGCGGCCTCCATCACGGGTCAGGCGCTGAACGTCTGCGGCGGCCTGGGCGCCTTCTGACCCACCGGGCGCCTTCCCGCCGGCCGCGGCGGTGGGGAGGCGCCCGGCGCGGGGCGGGCGTGCCGGCGCGCCCGCGGCGCACGTCGAGCGGCCGGGGCACGACCGGGTCCGGCGGCGGCCGCGCGGCGGACACCGCCGGGCGCCCGGCCGCGGTGCCGGGCCGCTCGGGTCACGTCGTCGTGCGTGCGGGGCGACCGCACAGCGCACGGGACGCGGTCCGGACGCCGTGCAGCGGCGCCCTCAGGCCGGGGACGGGACCGGGGCCGGGACCGGTTCGGTCCGGGCCGCGTCGCCCGGTGCGGGCGCCAGCCGCCGCACCACGCGGCACGCCCGGTCCAGCAGCAGGGGCAGTTCGCGGCCCCGGACGAAGAAGTGGTCCCCCGGCACGGTGCGGTGCCGGGCCGGGTCGGCGGTGAAGCCGCTCCATCCGGCGGTCACCGCGGGCGGGGCCAGCGGGTCGTCCGTCCCGGCGACCGTGAGCAGCGGCACGGCCGGCAGTCCGGTGGCCGGGGGGCGGCGGGCCGCCGTGCGCAGCGCCTGCGCCAGGACCAGGTCGTCGCGCAGCACCGGCAGCACCGCCCGGTGCCAGAACCCGCCGGGGGTCGCCCCGGACGGCAGGGCGCCCAGGTCGGTGAGCAGGGCGAGCAGGTCGTCGTCGGGGGCCCGGCAGGCGTCCGACAGGTCCGAGCCGGTGTCCGGCGGCGGACAGGCGCCCAGGACGAGCAGCGCGGGCCCGGGCAGTCCCGCCTCGTGCAGGGCGAGGGTGACGGTGTGGGCGACCAGGGCGCCCAGGCTGTGCCCGTACAGCACGTACGGGCCCGGCGGCGGCTCGGTGAACAGCGGCAGCACGTCGGCGAGCAGCTCCGCGCGGGTGGTCGCGCGGGGTTCGGCGCGCCGGGCCTCGCGCCCGGGCAGCAGCACCGGCACCGGTTCCACGTGCGGGCCCATGACGCGCCTCCAGCCGTAGAAGGCGGAGACGCCCGCCCCGGCGTGCGCGAAGCAGTAGAGCCGTACCGGCTGTCCGTCCGTCATGTGCTTCCCCTTCCGGCGTGTTCGCGGCGGCACCAGCGTGGTTCCCGCCCGTGGAGGGCGGCTGGAGGGCGGGTGGAGGACCGCTCGGGGGCGTCGCGGGCGACGGCGCGGGACGGCCGGGCCTCAGGCCGCGTACCGGTCGAAGGTGGAGCCGCGGCGCGGCCCGGCCACCAGGTCGAGCTGCGCGTCGACCGTGAGCATGGCCTGGTGCAGCCGCTGCAGTTGCGGTGAGGGCTCCACGCCCAGTTCCTCGATGAGGCGGCCCCGCAGGCCGCGGTACACCTCCAGGGCGTGGGCCTGCCGCCCCGACCGGTACAGCGCCAGCATCGCCTGCGCGTGCAGCCCCTCGTGCTGGGGGTGACGCGCGATCAGGTCCATCAGTTCGGCGACGAGTTCGGCGTGACGGCCCAGGTGCAGGTCGGCGTCGATCCGGCGTTCCACGGTGGCCAGGCGGGACTCCTCCAGCCGCAGCACCTCGATCCTGAGGACCGGGCCCATCGGCACGTCCACCAGGGCCGGTCCCCGCCACAGGCCGAGCGCCCGCCGGAAGCTGTCCGCGGCCCGCCGGTGGTCGTCCGCGTCGAACGCCGCCTGGCCGGCGGCCACCAGGCGCTCGTAGGCGTGCACGTCGACCCCCTCCGGCGGTATCCGCAGCAGGTAGCCGCCGTGCCGGGTCGCCAGGACGTCCTTGGCCGTGCCGGCGTCGGAGCCCATCGCGGTCCCCAGCCGCCGGCGCAGCTGGAGGATGTACGTCTGGAGGGTGGTCATCGCGCTCTGCGGCAGCTCGGTGCCCCACACCTCCTCCAGCAGGGTCGGAACCGGCACGATCCGGCCGGGGTGGAGCGCGAGCAGCGCCAGGATCTGCCGCGGCTTGCCGGCCGTCGGGACGATGGACCCCCCGTTGACGGCGGCACACAGTGGACCCAGAACCCGAATCTCCATGGTCTCCTCCGTACATCGTCGAACTCCCCCGATGGCTCAAAGCCGTCGGCCCGTCGCACGCTAGCCCCGTTCGCCCCGGCCGCTTCGTCCTCTCGAGCGACGTTCGAGCAGCCTTCCACGCTGGGATTTCGCCTCCCGCGGGGCCCGGCTCGAAACCACGCGCACGAACGCTCGAACCCCGCTCGGGTCCGCTCCCCCCGGTCCGGGCGGCCGGTTATCGTCCGGAATCCGATCCCCGACCACCGAGGGAGGCACCGTGCGCCCCTGCCTGTTCGTCCCCGGTCGCGGCGCTCCGCCGCCGCGGCGCCGGCCGGTCACGGGCACGGTCACGCGATGAGCGTCCTCGACCGTCCACCGCCGCGGGAGGGAGGGACCGCGGCGGCGACCGAGTTCCGGCTCCTGGGCCCGGTCCGCATCCGCGACGCCGCCGGCCGGGAGGTCGTGCCGCCCGGTTCCAAGCAGCGTGCCCTGCTGGCCGCGCTCGTGATCCACGCCGGGGAACTGCTGTCGGCGGAGCGGCTCACCGAGGAACTGTGGGGAGGCGCCCTCCCGGCGAACGCGCCCAACGCGCTGCACGCCCACGTGGCGCGGCTGCGCCGGCTGCTGCCCGCCCGGCCGGGCCCGGCGGACGGAACCGAGTGGATCACGACCCTGCCGAGCGGGTACGTGCTGCGGCTCGGCACGGCCACCACCGACGTGGAGCGCTTCGGCCGGCTGTCGTCCGAGGGCCGCGCCCGGGTGGCGTCGGATCCGCCGCGGGCGGCCCGGCTGCTGCGCCGGGCGCTGTCGCTGTGGCACGGCCCGGCCCTGCAGGACGTGGGCGCCGGACCGATCTGCGCCCGCGAGGCCGACCGGCTGGAGGAGATGCGCCTGTGCACGCTGGAGATGCTGCACGAGGCGAACCTGCGCCTGGCCAGGCACGGCGAGATCATCGGCGAGCTGGAGCGGCTGACCGCGGACCATCCGCTGCGCGAGCGGTTCTACGACCTGCTGATGGTGGCCCTGTACCGCAGCGGCCGGCAGGCGGAGGCGCTCGGCGTGTACGAGCGGGCGCGCCGCTGCCTGGTCGCCGCGCTCGGCATCGAGCCGGGACCGGCCCTGCGCGGCCGGATGGAGGCCATCCTCGGCCACTCCCCCGGCCTGGGCGTGCCGGGCCCGCGCCGGCCGGACGGCGGTGTGCCGGACCCGGGCGGCGAGCTCGCCTGGCTGCGGCGTCGCGTCGAGGAACTCACCCGGGAGCACGAGCGGTTGGCCCGTCGCCTCGAGTCGGTCGCGGTCCGGCCGCCGGAGCCGGTGTGACGTCCCGGCGCCCCTGCGCGACGGGGCCCCGCAGGGTGCGGGGCCCCGTCGCGGTGTGCCCGGGTGCCGTGCCGCACGCGGGCCGGGGGGCGTCGTGCGTCAGGCGGCCGCCCCGGCCGGGAGCGGGGCCCCGGGCGGCCGGGTGCGGTAGCGGCCCGTCTCGCCCGGGGGGACGAGGGCGGGCAGCAGCAGGTCCCACAACGCGTCCATCCTGATGCGCAGGGCGTGCTGCGGGCTGGCGCCGGCCAGGTTCCCGATCCCGCACAGCAGCGCCGACAGCAGCGCCTCGGCCCCGCCGTCCCCGGCCCGCACGCGGGTCTCGCCGGCCGCTTCCGCCAGGTCGAGCAGGTGCCGGACCTCGTCGGTCCACACCTGGTGGAAGTCGGCGGCCGGCCGGTCGGCGCACTCGTACGTGATCCGGAAGCCGGCGCGGATCAGCGGCTCCTCGTGCAGCGCCCGGGCCAGCCAGTGGGTGAGGTCGATGAGGACCTGCACGGGCGGCACGCCCGCCTCCCGCTGCCCGCGCACGAAGTCGCGCAGCATCGCGCGGCCCCGTTCCTGCACGGCGTCGGCCAGCCCGTCCTTGGAGGCGAAGTGGAAGTACAGCGCCCCCTTGGTCAGGCCCGCGGCCGCGGCGATCTGTCCGAGCGTGGCGTTGGCGTAGCCGTACCGGTCGATCAGGTCCGCGGCCGCCCGAAGGAGGCGGTGGCGCGTCCGCTCCGACCTCGCCTGCATCTGTCCTCCCCTGTCTCGTGCCGTCGGTGGTCCGGGCCGCGGACGCGCGGCCCGGGTCAGCCGACCCGGGTCAGCCGCTTGGGGTCCGCGGTGCCTGCCGGGTCGAGCGGCCGCTCGGAAGCGGCCATGAGGATCTGGAGCTGCAGCCGGCGCAGTCCCGCCGAGGGCTCCAGGCCCAGTTCCCGCACCAGCGTGGTGCGCAGCCGGTGGTAGACGTCCAGCG
Source organism: Streptomyces sp. NPDC034670 (assembly GCF_055574875.1). NCBI lineage: Bacteria > Bacillati > Actinomycetota > Actinomycetes > Kitasatosporales > Streptomycetaceae > Streptomyces > Streptomyces sp. NPDC034670. The sequence goes on along the minus strand of NZ_JBVITR010000089.1, from coordinate 1,061 downwards.
CCTCGCTGCGCCGCCCCGAGCGGTGCAGGGCGAGCATGAGCTGGCCGTGCAGGGTCTCGTGCGTGCGGTAGCGGCTGACCAGGACGGTCAGTTCGCCGAGCAGTTCGCGGTGGCGGCCGAGCCGCAGGTCGGCCTCGATCCGCTGGTCGAGCGCGCACAGCCGGGTCTCCTCCAGCCGCCGGATCTCCACCTCCAGCTGCGGACCGGCGTGGACGTCGGCGAGGGCCGGCCCGGTCCACAGGGCCAGTGCCTCCCGCAGCTGCTGGGAGGCGCGCGGGTAGTCGCCCGCGTCCATGGAGCGGTAGCCCGTGCCGGCGAGCCGTTCGAACTCCCGGACGTCGCCGGTCCCGCCGAAGGTGCGGAGCAGGTAGCCGCCGGGCGTGGTGACCAGCACGTCCTTCGCGCTGCGCGCGGGGGCCCCGTCCGGGGCGTGGCGGAGGGCGGCCGTGATCAGGTCGCGCAACTGCAGCACGTAGGTCTGCAGGGTGGTGCGCGCGCTGCGCGGCGGCTCGTCGCCCCACAGTTCCTCGATGAGCCGGGCCACGGGGACGACGCGGTCGGCGTGCAGGGCCAGCAGCGCGAGCACCTGCCGCGGCTTCGGGGCCGTCGGCGTCACCGAGATGCCGTTCTCCGTGACGGCCAGCGAGCCCAGTACTTGGATGTCCACGCCTCTCCCCCATCTGCGTGAGTCGCCGGTCACCCGGACCTCTCCTCAAGTCCCTTCCAGCACAATCGAGTTAAAGACAGTCCCGCCGGTTTGTCAACGACAAACCGGCTTGCCTGTTTGATTGAGGGAGAAGCGGGACCCGGGACCTTCAGAGGCGGGATCGAAGCGGGCAAATGCCGCACTCATCATCGAATTGACACACCCTCCGCCACACAGAGCAGACCGCAGTCCCGGAAACGCGGAGCTTCAAGGCGCGGTAACGGGCACTGTGGTCTGTTATCGCCTGGCGACCGGGTGACTACTGGGGTGGGTTGCCGTGCTTGCGGGAGGGCAGGTCGGCGTGTTTGGTCCGCAGCATGGCCAGCGAGCGGATGAGGACCGCGCGGGTCTCGGC
>NZ_JBVITR010000088.1:0-14022 GCF_055574875.1 Streptomyces sp. NPDC034670 | reverse complement strand
CCGCGTCCTCGTGAGGTCACTCCGCATGACGCACCCTGGCCGCAACACCGCCCGAAGCGACCTCGCCGAAGCCGCTTGACATCCATAGGAGCATCTCCCGGGAATGCCCCCGGGACCCGGTCCCGGGGGCATTCCTTCACGTCACCATCGATACCAGCGGCCCCTTCCGCCGCCCGCCGTCGTACCGCGCACGAAGAATCCCAGCAGCCACAGGACCAGGACGGCCAGGGCGATCCACCAGAGCACCTTCACCGCGAATCCGGCGCCGAAGAGGACCAGGGCCAGGAGCAGAACGAGCAGAATGGGAACCATGGCGTCAACCTCCTGCCCTCCTGATGTCCCGGAAACCGCGGTTCAGGCCTCCTTGCGGCAGAGGACCTCCCCGTGCAGCACGCTGAACCAGCCGTCGTCCCGCGTGCCCCACTCCCGCCAGGCCCCGGCCACCGCCCGCAGCTCCCCGCGGGTGGCGTGGCCCCCCTCGACGGCCTGTCCGGCAGAGGCCGACGCCACGGTGCGGTCCGCCCACAGGCCGCTCCACCAGGCCCGCTCCTCGGGGGTGGAGAACGTCCAGGTCGCCGAGGACGCGGTGACGTCCGTGAACCCCGCCGCGAGCGCCCAGGACTTCAGCCGCCGGCCGGCGTCCGGCTCGCCCCCGTTGGCCCGGGCCACCCGCCGGTACAGCTCCAGCCAGTCGTCCAGGCCGGGGGACGGGGGGTACCAGGTCATCGCCGCGTAGTCCGAGTCCCGGACCGCGACGATCCCGCCCGGCCTCGTCACCCGCCTCATCTCCCGCAGCGCCCGCACCGGGTCGCCGACGTGCTGGAGGACCTGGTGGGCGTGGACCACGCAGAACGTGTCGTCCGGGAAGTCCAGCGCGTGCACGTCGCCCACCGTGAAGCCGACGTTCGTCAGGCCCCGTTCGCCGGCCACGGCCCGGGCCCGCTCCAGTACGCCCGGCTCCCGTTCGAGACCGGTGACGTGCCCGTCGGGAACGAGCGCGGCCAGGTCGGCGGTGATGGTGCCGGGCCCGCACCCGACGTCCAGGACCCGCATGCGGGGCTTCAGCGCCCCCAGGAGGTACGCCGCCGAGTTGGCGGCGGTCCGCCAGGTGTGCGAGCGCAGCACCGACTCGTGGTGCCCGTGCGTGTAGACGGCGGTCTCCCGCTCCCGAGGCATGGTGGGCCACCCCTTCTCTCCTCGTGGGGACGGTCGCCACCGTAGACGATGCGGCCGCATCGTGAGACCCCCGTCCCGCATGCTGGTCAACGGTCGTGCGGGCGGAACGGGGGCGGAGGGGGAGGAGCGGGGCGAAAACCGTTTGCGGCCCACCCCGGCGGCCCGCACAATCGGCTGCCATGGGTCACCTGGAAGCCGCGCACCTGGAGTACCACCTCCCCGACGGGAGGGCGCTCCTGGGCGATGTGTCCTTCCGGGTGGGGGAAGGGGCCGTCACGGCCCTGGTCGGCCCGAACGGCGCGGGCAAGACGACCCTGCTCCGCCTCCTGTCCGGCGAACTGAAGCCGCACGGCGGATCCGTCACCGTCACCGGCGGCCTCGGCGTCATGCGCCAGTTCATCGGCTCCGTACGGGACGAGACGACCGTGCGCGACCTCCTCGTCTCGGTGGCCGTGCCCCGCGTCCGCGAGGCGGCCCGCGCCGTCGACGAGGCCGAGCACGCCATCATGACGGTGGACGACGAGGCCGCCCAGCTCCGCTACGCGCAGGCCCTGGCCGACTGGGCCGAGGCCCGCGGCTACGAGGCGGAGACGCTGTGGGACATCTGCACCACCGCCGCGCTGGGCGTCCCGTACGAGAAGGCGCAGTGGCGCCAGGTGCGCACCCTCTCCGGCGGTGAGCAGAAGCGCCTGGTCCTCGAGGCCCTGCTGCGCGGCACCGACGAGGTCCTCCTCCTCGACGAGCCGGACAACTACCTCGACGTGCCCGGCAAGCGCTGGCTGGAGGAGCGGCTCGAGGAGACCCGCAAGACCGTGCTGTTCGTCTCCCACGACCGCGAACTCCTCGCCCGCGCCGCCCGGCGCATCGTCTCCCTCGAACCCGGACCCGCCGGCGCCGACGCCTGGGTGCACGGCGGCGGCTTCGCCACGTACCACGAGGCCCGCCGCGAGCGCTTCGCCCGCTTCGAGGAGCTGCGCAGGCGCTGGGACGAGAAGCACGCCCAGCTCAAGAAGCTCGTGCTGACCCTGCGGCAGGCCGCCTCGAACAGCGACGACATGGCCTCCCGCTACCGGGCGGCCCAGACCCGGCTGCGCAAGTTCGAGGAGGCCGGGCCCCCGCCGGAGCCGCCGCGCGAGCAGGACATCAGGATGCGCCTGAAGGGCGGCCGCACCGGGGTGCGCGCGGTCACCTGCGAGCGGCTCGAACTCACCGGTCTGATGAAACCCTTCGACCTGGAGGTGTTCTACGGCGAGCGCGTCGCCGTGCTCGGCTCCAACGGCTCCGGCAAGTCGCACTTCCTGCGCCTGCTGGCCGGGGAGGACGTGGCCCACACGGGCGGGTGGCGCCTCGGCGCGCGCGTCGTGCCCGGACACTTCGCGCAGACCCACGCGCACCCCGAGCTGGAGGGCCGCACGCTCCTGGACATCCTGTGGGAGGAGCACTCCCAGGACCGGGGCGCCGCCATGTCCCGGCTGCGCCGCTACGAGCTGACCGGTCAGGCCGAGCAGACCTTCGAGCGGCTGTCCGGCGGCCAGCAGGCCCGTTTCCAGATCCTGCTGCTGGAGCTCCGGGGCGTCACGGCGCTGCTGCTCGACGAACCGACGGACAACCTCGACCTGGAGTCCGCCGAGGCGCTGCAGGAGGGCCTGGAGTCGTTCGAGGGCACGGTCCTCGCGGTGACGCACGACCGCTGGTTCGCCCGTTCCTTCGACCGCTTCCTGGTCTTCGGCAGCGACGGCCGGGTCAGGGAGACCCCGGAACCGGTGTGGGACGAACGCCGGGTGGAGCGGGCACGGTAGGAGGCCCCGCCCGGCGGTGACCGCCGGGCGGCCGGGACCTCCCGCGCGGATCAGACCGGGCCCGCGGGGGCGCCCTCCCCGTTCCTGACCGGCCGCGTGTGGATCTTGGCCATGCAGGCCGGGAGGGCGGCGCCGTCGCCGTGGTCGCGGGCCCGGTAGGCACTCGGGCTCTCGCCGACGAGCTCGGTGAAGCGCGAGCTGAAGGAGCCCAGCGAGGTGCAGCCGACCGCCACGCAGACCTCGGTCACCGTGAGGTCGCCGCGCCGCAGCAGCGCCTTGGCCCGCTCGATGCGACGGGTCATCAGGTAGCTGTAGGGCGTCTCGCCGAAGGCAGCGCGGAAGCTGCGGGAGAAGTGCCCCGGCGACATCAGGGCGTCGCGCGCCAGCGCCGGGACGTCCAGCGGCTCGGCGTAGTCACGGTCCATCCGGTCGCGGGCCCGGCGCAGCCGCACCAGGTCGTCGAGGTCCTGCCGTCGCATCCCGCCAGTCTCCCACGGTGCCGCGGCCCGGGGGCGCGGCCGGCCGGGCCGGACGGATCAGGAACGGAGAAGCGCGCGCCACCGGGCGGCGGCTAGCGTGGCCGCGACGAGACGCCCGACGAAGACGGTTCCACCGGTGACAGATGGGGAGACGATGAGCGAGGCCACGAGGACGGACGCGCAGGCGCCCGCGCCGCACGCCGCCGACAGCCACGACCTGATCCGCGTGCACGGCGCGCGCGAGAACAACCTCAAGGACGTCAGCATCGAGATCCCCAAACGCCGGCTGACCGTGTTCACCGGGGTGTCCGGCTCGGGCAAGAGCTCGCTGGTGTTCGACACGATCGCCGCGGAGTCGCAGCGGTTGATCAACGAGACCTACAGCGCCTTCGTGCAGGGCTTCATGCCGACCCTGGCCCGGCCCGAGGTCGACGTGCTCGACGGGCTGACCACCGCGATCACCGTCGACCAGCAGCGGATGGGCTCCGACCCCCGCTCCACGGTCGGCACCGCCACCGACGCCAACGCGATGCTGCGCATCCTCTTCAGCCGGCTCGGGAAGCCGCACGTCGGACCGCCCGCCGCGTACTCCTTCAACGTGGCCTCGGTGAGCGCCAGCGGCGGGTTCACGGTCGACCGCGGCGCCGAGAGGACCAGGACCGAGAAGGTGTCCTTCACCCGCACCGGCGGCATGTGCACGCGCTGCGAGGGCCGCGGCAAGGTCTCCGACATCGACCTCACCCAGCTCTACGACGACTCCAGGTCGCTCTCCGAGAACCCGTTCACCATCCCCACCTACACCGGGGACGGCTGGGTGGTGCGGGTCATCGTCGAGTCGGGCTTCTTCGACCCGGACAAGCCGATCCGCGAGTACACCGACAAGGAGCGGTACGACTTCCTGTACCGCGAGCCGACCAAGGTGAAGGTCAACGGCGTCAACCTCACCTACGAGGGACTGATCCCGAAGATCCAGAAGTCGTTCCTCGCCAAGGACCGGGAGTCGATGCAGCCGCACGTGCGGGCCTTCGTGGACCGGGCGGTGACCTTCACCGACTGCCCCGACTGCGACGGGACCCGGCTCAGCGAGGCGGCCCGGTCGTCGCGCATCGGCGAGGTCAGCATCGCCGACGCCTGCGCGATGGAGATCCGCGACCTGGCCGCATGGGTCCGGGGCCTCGACGAGCCCTCGGTCGCCCCCCTGCTGACCGCGCTGCAGCACACCCTCGACTCGTTCGTGGAGATCGGCCTCGGCTACCTCTCGCTCGACCGGGCCGCGGGCACGCTCTCCGGCGGCGAGGCGCAGCGCGTGAAGATGATCCGCCACCTCGGCTCCTCGCTCACCGACGTCACCTACGTCTTCGACGAGCCCACCGCCGGCCTGCACCCGCACGACATCCAGCGGATGAACAACCTGCTGCTGCGGCTGCGGGACAAGGGCAACACGGTGCTCGTGGTGGAGCACAAGCCGGAGACGATCGCCATCGCCGACCACGTCGTCGACCTCGGCCCGGGCGCCGGCACGGCGGGCGGCACCGTCTGCTTCGAGGGCACCGTGGAAGGGCTGCGGGCCAGCGGCACCGTGACCGGCCGCCACCTCGACGACCGCGCCGCGCTCAAGGAGACGGTGCGCGAGCCCACCGGGGCGCTGCGGATCCGCGGCGCGACGGCCAACAACCTGCGCGGCGTCGACGTCGACATCCCGCTCGGCGTGCTCTGCGTCGTCACCGGCGTCGCCGGCTCCGGCAAGAGCTCGCTCGTCCACGGCTCCCTCCCGGCCTCGGAGGGCGTGGTGTCCGTCGACCAGGCGCCGATCCGCGGCTCGCGCCGGAGCAACCCGGCGACGTACACCGGGCTGCTCGACCCGGTCCGCAAGGCGTTCGCCAAGGCCAACGGCGTGAAACCGGCGCTGTTCAGCGCCAACTCCGAGGGCGCCTGCCCCACCTGCAAGGGCGCCGGCGTCGTCTACACCGACCTGGGGATGATGGCCGGCACCGCCACCACCTGCGAGGAGTGCGAGGGGAGGCGGTTCCAGGCGTCCGTCCTGGAGTACACCCTCGGCGGCAAGGACATCAGCGAGGTGCTGGCGATGCCGGTGACCGAGGCCGAGGAGTTCTTCGGCGCCGGTGCGGCCCGCACCCCGGCCGCCCACCGGATCCTCGGCCGGCTCGCCGACGTCGGACTCGGCTACCTCACCCTCGGCCAGCCGCTCACCACCCTGTCCGGCGGCGAGCGGCAGCGGCTCAAGCTGGCCACCCACATGGGGGACAAGGGCGGCGTCTACATCCTCGACGAGCCGACCACCGGGCTCCACCTCGCCGACGTCGAGCAGCTCCTCGGCCTGCTCGACCGGCTCGTCGACTCCGGCAGGACGGTCATCGTCGTCGAGCACCACCAGGCGGTCATGGCGCACGCCGACTGGATCATCGACCTCGGTCCCGGCGCCGGTCACGACGGCGGCCGGATCGTCTTCGAGGGCACCCCCGCCGACCTCGTCGCCGCCCGCTCCACCCTCACCGGCGAGCACCTCGCGGCCTACGTCGGGGCCTGAGGCCGGGGTCCGCCCACGGCCCGTGGGCGGACCCCGGGATCCCGGGCGCGCGGCCGCCCGCCGAGCGGGTGCTCCCCGGCGCCGACCCCACCGTCCACCCGCACCGCCGGCCCGGGGGCGACCGAACGGACCCGGGCACCACCGGTCGCCCCCGGCCCCACCGACCGGGGCCTCACCGGCGCCGTCCCGCACGACCCCCACCGCCCGGCAGGCCCTCACGGCCCGTCCGCGGCCGGGACACCGGTGGGCCGGTCCCGACCAGGCCGTCGGCGGGCCGGCGGCGGACTCGCCGGCCTCCGGCCGCCGGGACGGCAGCACCGGGTCCTCGTAGCGGCCCGGCGCCGGCAGCACGCCGAGCACGAGCGGGCGGAGCACGCCGGGCATCAGCGGGCGGACGAGCACGGCGAGCACCACCACGGCCGGTCCCTTCCAGGAGGCACGCGGCGAGCGGGTGCCCCGGGTCACCCGCCGTCCGGCGGTCGAACCGGGGCGGCGGCGATCCGTCGTCCGAAGCCGGTGTCGGTGCCCGCCGGCCGGGTACGCGGTGCGGACCCCCGAAGGTCTGGAGGGAGACATGCAGCGAGGCAACGACCGGCTGAGCGTCCACCGCGACGACGAGATGAAGCACGAACTGCAGGGTCTGCTCAGGTCCGGGCACCCCACCCGCACCGAGGAGTGGAACGACCCGGAGCCGGCCGCCGACGACGACCCGGAGGTCATGTACGGACCGGTGACACCGGGCCGCGGACCGACGTCGATGGAGTCGCTCCGACTGGAACTGGCCAGGATCCTGGGCCGCGGGGCGTTCCCCGCGGGACCGCGCGAACTGATGCGCGCGCTGGACCGGCGGCACGCGCCCGACGCGCTCGTCGAGGCGCTGGAGCGACTGCCGCGAAAGGCCCGCTACGGCAACGTGCAGGAACTGGCCGAGGCGCTGACCCGGTCACGGGAGACGGAGAACGCCTGAACCGGCCCGCCGGGGCACCGCGCCCGGACCGTCCCTCGGACCGGGCCGGGCGCGCCGCCCCGCGGCCGGGGAGCGGAGGGAAGGCCTCGGTCATGGCCGAGTTGGTCAAGGACGTGATGACCCCGGGCGTGGTCGCCGTGCGCCCGGGCGCCTCGCTCGTCGAGGCGGCGCAGCTGATGCGCAGCCAGAACATCGGCGACGTGGTGGTGGCCGAAGGGCAACGGGTGGTCGGCCTGCTCACCGACCGTGACATCGCGGTCCGGGCGGTCGCCGAGGGCGCGGACCCGCTCGCCGTGAGCGTCGGGTCGGTGTGCACCCCGGACCCGGTGACGCTCGCCCCGGACGATCCGGTGTCCTCGGCCGTCGCGCTGATGCGGGAGCACGCCGTCCGCCGGGTCCCGGTCGTCGAGAACGGCCTGCCCGTCGGGCTGGTGAGCCTCGGCGACCTGGCCCGGGCGCGGGACCCCGGATCGGCGCTGGCCGACATCAGCCGCGCGGAACCGGACGAGAACAACTGAACGAACCGAACCAGTGAACGAGCGGACGAGCCGAACGAAAGGAAAGGGAACCCCATGCGCATCGCATTCCTGACCGCGCCCGAGGGCGTCGAGCAGGTCGAGCTGACCGAGCCGTGGCAGGCGGCCGTGGACGCCGGTCACGAACCCGTGCTCGTCTCGACGCAGCCGGGCAAGATCCAGGCGTTCGACCACCTCGACAAGGCGGACACCTTCCCCGTGCAGGAGGTCGTCAGCGAGACGTCGGCCGACTCCTTCGACGGGCTGGTGCTGCCGGGCGGGGTGGCCAACCCGGACTTCCTGCGCACGGACGAGAAGGCCGTGGCGTTCGTGCGGGACTTCTTCGAGCAGGGGCGGCCGGTCGCCGCGATCTGCCACGCCCCCTGGACCCTGATCGAGGCGGACGTGCTCCGGGACCGGGTGCTGACCAGCTGGCCGAGCCTGCGGACCGACATCCGCAACGCCGGCGGGACCTGGGTCGACGAGCAGGTGAAGATCTGCGACCACGGGCCCAACAAGCTGGTCACCAGCCGCAAGCCGGACGACCTCAAGGCGTTCTGCGAGGCGTACCTGGAGGTGTTCGGGGCGGAGAAGGGCTGAGGGGGCTCCGAGGGAGCCCGAGAGGTCCGGACGGGCGGCGGCCACCCGGCACGCGTCGGGTGGCCGCCGCCCGTCCGGGGGTCCACCGCCCGTGCGGACCCCCACGTGTCCGCACGGGCGCGGCGCGCGGTCAGGTGCCCGGAGTCGTGGGAGCCGCGGTGTCCGCGCCGGTCCGTTCCCGGGCGCCCTCGCGGGTGCGGCCGGCGGCCACCGGGCGGTCCGGGTTGCGGCGCAGGTACTCGCCCTCCAGCTGTGCCATCCGCTCGTTGTGGACCCGCAGCGCGTCGTTGGACCCGTACAGCAGCGTGTCGTGACGCGTGCGGTGGATGGTCTCCAGCTCCTTCATGAGCTGCTGGTCGTCCAGGCGGCTCGGTTCCACTCCGGTCATCGTGGTGTCCCGCTCGTCGTGTGCGTTCATGCGGTCCGGGTACCCACCCGGCCGATACCGGCACCACTTCGAACGGCAACCGGGAGGGAGCCATGGAACTCGCATTCCTGCATCCACTCTACGAACGTCCCGGCCCCTGGGCCTCCGTCTACGTCGACACCTCCCGGCACACGGAGAACACCCCCCACGAGCGGGACCTGACGGCCCGGGCGATGGCCCGGGAACTGGCCGACCAGGGCGCGGACGAGGCGACCTGCGACGCGGTGCGCCGCGCCCTCGAGGAACTGCGGCGCTCCTCCGAACCGCACGGCCGCGCCCTGTTCGCCCGGGACGGCGAGGTGGTGCTCGACCCGCCGCTGGCCCGCGCCCCGCAGGGCGACTGGGCGCAGTGGGCACCGCTGCCCAGGGTCGCGCCGCTGCTGGAGCTGGCCGGTGAGGACCCCGTGTGCGTGGTGGCCTACGTCGACCGCAAGGGCGCGGACTTCGAGCTGCGCAGCGCGCTCGGCCGGGACGACGCCGGGGGTGTCACCGGACGCCAGTGGCCGATCCACCGGACCAGCAGCGCCGACTGGTCGGAGCGCCACTTCCAGCTGCGGGTGGAGAACACCTGGGAGCACAACGCCGCGGAGATCGCCGACGCGCTCACCGTGTGCCAGGAGGAGACCGGGGCCGATCTGCTGATCCTGGTCGGCGACGACCGCGAGCGCCGCTCCGTGCGCGAGCGGCTCCCGCAGCGGCTGCACGACCTGGTGGCCGAGGCCCGGCACGGCGCCGGCAGCAGGCTGCTCGACGCGGACGTGGAACGGATCCGCGCGGAGCACGTCCGTGAGCGGGCCGCGGCGGAGCTGGAGCGGTTCCTGGCCGCCCGCACCCCGGACGACGAGGGCCGCACGGGTGCGGTGGAGGGAGTCCCGGCCCTGGTGGAGGCAGCGCGCGAACACCGCATCGACGAACTGCTGATCCGGCCGGACGGGCCGGACGCGCACCGCGAGGTGTGGATCGGGGAGGAACCGGACCAGCTGGCGGTGCGGCGCACCGAGCTGAAGATCCTCGGTGAGCAGCAGTCGTGGGCGGCCCGCGCCGACGACGCGCTGATCCGGTCGGTGGTCGCGTCGGACGCCTCCGTGCTGTCGGTGAACGCCGCGTCGGACGTGCGGGACGACGCGCCGGTGGGCGGACTGGGGGCGCTGCTGCGCTGGAAGTGAGCCGCGGCGGTGCCCGGAGGCGGAAGCCGGACGGGCCTTCCGGCGCGGACCGCCGGGAGGCCCGTCGCCGCGGGCACGGCGCGGGAACGGCGAGGGCGCGGCGCGAGCGGGTTTGCGGGGGGAGAGCGCGGGCAGGCGCACTCCCAGTGCTTCGGACAGCAGGCACGCCCGTGGGGCAGCGGCACCACGTCCCGGGACGCCTGCCCCCGCACGCGGGTGCGCTCTCCACGGTGACCGTCCGTCCCCGAGCACTCCGAGGGAGTTGCGACGCACCATGCCGACCCGAGCGAGCACCAGGCACCATCCGCACGACGACGCCCCCGACACCGCGGACGCCTTCCGCAGACTGGCCGTGCTGCCCCCCGGCGCGGAGCGCGACGCCCTGCGCGCCGACGTCGTGGAGGCGTGGCTGCCCATGGCCGACCGCCTCGCCGGACGGTTCCGCAGCCGCGGCGAGAGCTTCGACGACCTGCGCCAGGTCGCCGCGCTCGGCCTGGTCAAGGCCGTCGACCGGTACGACCCCGACCTCGGCAACGCCTTCGAGAGCTACGCCGTGCCGACCATCACCGGAGAGATCAAGCGGCACTTCCGCGACCACATGTGGACCCTGCACGTGCCCCGCCGGGTGCAGGAACTGCGCCACCGTGTCCGGGCCGCCACGCAGGAACTGTCCCCGACCGGCTCCGGCCGTCCGCCGGCGGTGGCCGAGATCGCCGAGCACACCGGCCTGAGCGAGGAGGAGGTCCGCGCGGGGCAGGAGGCGCTGGACAGCTTCACCGCGCTGTCCCTGGACGCCGAACTGACCAGCGGCGACGACGGCTACTCGCTCGGCGACACCCTCGGCGCGCCCGACCCGGCGCTGGACACGGTGGTCGACCGCGAGGCCGTGCGGGAACGCCTCGCCGCCCTGCCGGAACGCGAGCAGGCCATCCTCTACATGCGCTTCTTCGGCGACATGACCCAGAGCAGCATCGCCGAGGAGCTGGGCATCTCCCAGATGCACGTCTCCCGGCTGATCAGCCGTTGCTGCGGCCGGGTCCGGGAGCAGGTCATGCGGGACCAGGACGACGGCGCGTAGGCGCGGCCGGGCGTCCGGCGCGGTCCTTCACCCGTTCGCGCGTGCCCGTCCCGCCGATGGGGGACGGGCACGCGCGGCACGGCGGCGGGCGGGCTGTGATGGCCGTGGGGCGCGCTCCCGCGCGCCCGGACGCGCGGGAGCGCCCCGCCCCCTCCGTCGGACGCGCCCGGGGAGCCCGCGCGGCCGCCGGGCGCGACCACCGTGCCCCGCCGTCGCCCGAAGGAGCCCGCAGCATGCGCCGCACCGCCCGCGCCCCGTCTCCCGCCGCCCCACCGGCCCCGCCCCCGGCACGCCCGCACGGCCGCGCCCGCGGTGCCCGGACCGGGCGACGGGGCTCCGGGGGACGGGGCACAGGGGGCCGCCCGCGTGGGGGTAGCCCCCCTGTGCCCCGGCCCCGGCACGGCCCCCTCCCGGCCGGCGCCCGGCGCCCTTCCCCGGCCGCCGCCCCCCGAGCCGTGATCCGCACGACCCGGTCCACCGCTCATGTCCGGCGGCGTGCGGGGTACCCATAGGCCGAGCCGAAAGGCGCGAGCGGGCACCGGTGCACGGCACCACGGACTGCGCGGAGGTACGGATGCGGCGGACGGACCCGGCGGGCCACGGCCCCCTCCGCTTCGGGCCGTCGATCCCCGAGGACGGACTCCCCGTCCTGCCCGAGCTGTCCGCCGTCCTCGCCGCGGCGGCGTCCCGGGCCGGTGCCGAGCCGGTGGGCGGCGGCCCCGCCCTGCTGGACGCCGCCTGCGGCCACGGCGACCGGCGCGGCCTGCCCGCCGCCCCCGACCGGGTGGCTGTCGCTCCCGGGGCCCCCGCCCTGCTGGTGGCCCTGGCCGCCGTCCTCGGCGGCGACGTGCTGGTGCCCCGGCCCTGTGCCGCCTGGTGGGCCCCCTCCGCCCGTCTGCTCGGCAGACCCGCCTTCTCCGTGCCGACCCCGGCCGAGAACGGAGGCATCCCCGACCCGTACGCCCTGCTGGAGACCGTGCGCCGGGTCCGCGCCGAGGGCGGCGACCCGCGCCTGCTGGTGCTCTCCGTCGCCGACGACCCCACCGCCACCGTCGCCCCGCCCGGGCTGCTGCACGAGACCCTCGAGGCCGCCGTCGGCCAGGGGCTGCACCTGGTCAGTGACGAGACCTGGCGGGACACCCTGCACGCCCCGCGCGACACCGTGCTGCTCAGCCCCGCCGAGATGCTGCCCGAGCGGGTCACCGCCGTCACCGACCTGGCGGGCGCCCTGCTCCCGCCGGGCTGGCCGGCCGCCGTCGCCCGCTTCCCGGCCGGCGAGGAGGGCAACGCCCTCCACGCCCGCGTGCTGGACGTGCTCACCGCCCTCGACGCACGCGTCGCGGCCCCCGTGGCCGCGGCGGCGGCGTACGCGCTGTCCGAACCGGAGCCGGTCGCCGCACGCGTCGCCGGCGCGGTGCGCCTGCACGCGCGCGTGGCCGCCGCCGCGCACCACGCCGTCGTCGCCGCGGGGGCCGTGGCCCGGCCCCCGCAGTGCGGACGGCACCTGTACGTCGACCTCACGCCCCTGGCCCCCGCGCTCGCCGCGCACGGCGTCGGCGACGCCCAGGACCTGGAGGACTTCCTCACCGCCCGGCTCGGCATGCCCGCGCCGGGCGGCCACCGCTTCGGCGACGACCTGGAGGCCCCGCGCGTACGGCTGTCCACCGCGCCCCTGCTCGGCGACACCGCGCAGCGGCGCGCGGAATGCCTCGGCGCCCCCGATCCGCTGGAACTGCCGCACGTGCAGAGTGCGTTGATGCACCTGAAGTCGGTCTTCGACGATCTCCACGACGACGCTCGGCGAGGGGAGCCTCCTCGATGACGCAGCAGTCCGATCCGACCGTGGACACGGCCGGGAGAACGACCGGGGCCGGGGGCGCGGCCACGACCGCTCCGGAGGCCGGCCACCGAGGCCCGGCCGGCCCCTCCTCCCTCCCCGGGGTCTTCGGGGCCCCTCACCCCCCGCCGGCCGAGCCCCGCCCGCTCGCCGAGCGCCGGGTGTGGCCGCGCACCTTCCACGACCGGCTGACCGCCCCGCTGCCCGGTCTCGGGGCCCTGGCCCGCTTCGCCCGCGAGGGCGCCGTACGACCGGGACGCGAGGGCCTCGCCGACATACCCAGGCTGCCGTACGCCCCCGGCCCGCTGCCCCGCGTCGACGCCCGCACGGTCGCGGTCACCTGGGCGGGGCACGCCAGCTGGGTCGTGCGGATCGGCGGTCTGACCGTGCTCACCGACCCCGTCTGGTCCCGCCGGATCCTCGGCACCCCGGCCCGCGTCACCCCGGTCGGCGTCCCCTGGCAGGCGCTGCCGCGCGTCGACGCGGTCGTCATCAGCCACAACCACTACGACCACCTCGACGCCCCCACCCTGCGCCGGCTCCCGCGCGACACCCCGGTGTTCGCGCCGGCCGGGCTCGCCCGCTGGTTCCACCGCCGCAAGTTCACCCGCGTCACCGAACTGGACTGGTGGGAGGCGGCCGAACTGCATCCAAGGGGCGGCGCCGAAGGCGCCTCGGCCGAGGGCGGTGGCGGGCGACGGGCGGGCGTCCGCTTCGACTTCGTGCCCGCCCACCACTGGTCCAAGCGCACCCTCGTCGACACCTGCCGCTCGCTGTGGGGCGGCTGGGTGCTCACCGACGGCGAGGGGCAGCGCGTCTACTTCGCCGGCGACACCGGCTACGGCCACTGGTTCTCCCGCATCGGCCGCCGCTACCCCGGCATCGACCTCGCCCTGCTGCCCATCGGCGCCTACGAGCCGCGCTGGTGGCTCCGCGACGTCCACTGCGACCCCGAGGAGGCGGTGCGCGCCGCACAGGACCTGGGCGCACGCCACATGGCCCCCATGCACTGGGCGACCTTCGTCCTGTCCGCGGAACCGGTCCTGGAGCCCCTCACCCGCGTCCGCGCCGCCTGGGAGAAGGCGGGCCTGCCCCGCGAGCGCCTGTGGGACCTCCCGGTGGGCGGCTCCCGGATCCTGCGCTAGAGCCTGTCGTTTGGATCACCCTGGCGTCGCGGGGTCCGGTGCGCACATCTGCCGCGTTGTCGTCGGTCGCCGACGCTCCGCGTCGACTCCCTTCTCCGCCTTGCATCTGCACGCACCAGACCCCGCTCGGCTCGACCGAGACGCACCGTCGGCCACAGCCAGGCTGATCCAAACGACAGGCCCTAGAAGACTCATGAAGATCTTGGGGTTCTGGCCCCGCCGCGCGAGCGGCGGGGCCAGACTCGTTTCGTGGTGATGGGTGAGTGGGTCGGGGAGGCGGGCAGG
>NZ_JBVITR010000087.1:0-14277 GCF_055574875.1 Streptomyces sp. NPDC034670 | reverse complement strand
CCCCTGTCGGTCTCCTTCTATGGGCGGGCGTGTGTTGTGTCTGCGCGGTCCCCCCCCCCCCCCCCCCCCCCCCCCCCCCCCCCCCCCCCCCCCACCCCCGCTCGCACACAAACAGCGGCATCGTTACCTCTCGTGGTCCAAGCCGCCGCCAGGGAACACCTCTCACCGCTCGGCGAACGCACCAGTTCCGCAGCTGACCGAGACCCCTGGCGACCGCTGGGATTGCGAACGGCTAATCGGATGACGGGCCCCGAGCCCTGCCATTAGGGAGACGCGCAACCCCGCCACGGCGACGACCACCACACCACCGCCACCCACCCAGGGACACCACCATGACCAGCGTGTTCTGCGGCATCGACTGGGCCACCGACCACCACGACATCGCCCTGCTCGACCAGGCCGGCACCCTCCTCGCGAAGCTCCGCATCGACGACACCCCACAAGGCCTCAGCCAGCTCCTTCACCTGCTGGCCCAGCACGGGGACAGCCAAGACGCCCCGATCCCGGTCGCCATCGAGACCTCCCACGGACTCCTGGTCGCCTGCTTACGCGCCACCGGCCGACCCATCTACGTGATCAACCCGCTCACCGCCGCCCGCTACCGCGACCGCTACGCACTCAGCCGCAAGAAGTCCGACCACCTCGACGCCAAGGTCCTGGCCCACATCCTGCGCACCGACCCCGCCGAACACCGGCCCCTGCCCGCGGACAGCCACCTCGCCCAGGCCATCACCGTCCTGGCCCGAGCCCACCAGGACGCCGTCCGGGACCGCGTCCAGACCGGCAACCGGCTGCGCTCCCACCTGCGCGAGTACTTCCCCGGCTTCCTCCCCGTCTTCCGCCACTTCCGCGAAGGCCTCGCCTCCCCCGTCACCCGCACCCTGCTCGCCGCAGCCCCCACCCCCACCCAGGCCGCCCGGCTCACCCGCCCCCAGCTGCGGGCGATCCTGAAGAAAGCCGGACGTCAGCGGGAGATCACCGGCGAGGTCGAACGCCTCCACGCCCTGCTGCGCGAACCACAGATGCACCAGCCACCCGTCATCGAGCAGGCCATGGGCACCAAGACCCTCGCCCTGCTCAAGCAGTTCGACGCGGCCTGCACCAGCGCAGACGACCTCGAAGCAGCCACCACCACCGCCTTCGCCGCCCATCAGGACGCCGAGATCATCACCAGCTTCCCCGGCCTCGGCGCCCTCACCGGCGCCCGCGTCCTGGCCGAACTCGGCGACGACCACACCCGCTTCACCAGCCCGCGCGCCCTGAAGGCCTACGCCGGCTCCGCTCCCATCACCCGGTCCTCCGGACGCAAGACCACCGTCCTGGCCAGACACATCAAGAACCAGCGCCTGGCCTCGGCCGGCTACCTCTGGGCCTTCGCCGCCCTCACCGCATCCCCCGGAGCACGCGCCCACTACGACCGCCGCCGCGCAGCCGACGACCGCCACGTCGCAGCCCAGCGCAACCTCTTCAACCGGCTACTGGGCTGCCTGCACCACTGCCTCACCCACCGCATCCCCTACGACGAACAGACGGCCTTCCCCAACCCGGCTTGACTGATCAACCGCATCGGATGTCTGTCTCCGCCCCGCTTGGCGACGGCCCCGCCGGTCCGGGCGCGCAACAGCCAGCGCAGCAAGCCACCTGGGGCTCTGCCCCAGACCCCGGCCCTTCCTCCGAGGGGCATCGGGGTCGAAGGCGTTGTCACGTTGTTGGATTTGTGGGCGTCTGACGACGTGTCGGGGCGTGGAGGCTTGCGGTTCTGGTCCGTGTTCAGGCCATGGCGGGCAGGCCGACGGTGCCGGTGATCTGCTCCCAGATCGCGAAGCGGACGGTCATCTCGGCGCGGTGGTCGGGGGCGGTCATCAGGTGGCGGCGGGGTCGGAAGTGGGGTGAGATGCCGCTGAACGCGGCCAGGAACCGCTGGGCTCCGCCGACGCTGCGGAAGCCTTTCATGGCCCGTTCGCGCTGCCTCGTCGGCTGGTGGCTGTTCTCGGCCCGGTTGTTCAGGTACTTCGAGGTGCGGTGTTCCACCCTCGGCATGACCTGGCGGTGGGCCGCGCCGTAGGAGCGGAGTTTGTCGGTGACCACCACCCGCGGCGTGTACTCCAGGTTCCTCAGGAGCCGGCGGAAGAACCGGACAGCCGCCTGCGTGTCGCGTCGGGGCTGGACCAGGATGTCGAGGACGTTGCCGTCCTGGTCCACGGCCCGCCACAGGTAGTGCAACCGGCCGTTGATCTTGATGAAGACCTCGTCCAGGTGCCACGTGTCCCCGGGCCTCGGCCGTCGCCGGCGCAGGGCGTTGGCATACTGCTGCCCGAACTTGCCGCACCAGCGGCGGACCGTCTCGTAGGAGACGAGCACTCCGCGCTCGAGCATCGGCTCCTCGACTTCCCGGAACGACAGCGGGAAGCGGTGATACGGCCACACGCAGTGGGAAATGATCTCGACCGGGTACCGGTGCCCCTGGTACGACGGCGACGCGGCACCCACGAGCAAACCCCTTCTCGGAGCGATCAACCTGAAGATCACCCTACGGGAACTCCCCAACGTGACAATGCCAGCGGCCGTACCGGCCGCGGGAGTGGGCGAGCGGGATACCGAGAGAGCGCAGGCCGGCATGGGCGCGGCGGTCGTAGACGGCCATGCGGTCCGGCGCGGCCGCGGTCAGCACGGCGGAGGCCGGCGCGTCACCGGAGGTGAGACCGGGGAGCCCGGCCAGGGCGGCCCGGCCGGCCCGGGCCGCAGCACTGCGGCTGAGGGAGGGATCGCGTACGGCGGCCACGGCCGCCGCCGTCGCTCGCCGCGCCTCGGCGTCCGCCACGGCCATGAGCGCCCCGGCCCAACGGGTGCCGGCGCGCAGGCGCTTCCACAGCAGCGCCCCGATGCCGGCCTTGCCGGGGCTTCCTTCCCCCCGGGCGCGGTGGGCCACGTGGTGCAGGACCTCGTCGTGGTGCGGGCTGACCGTGCGCGTGCAGGCGTCCCGCGCGGCGATGAGCTGCTGCCAACCGTCACCGCCGACCCCAGCGCCCTCGCCCGCCACGGCCTCCTGCTCCCTTTGTTCCGCCGCGGTGGTCCGAATAGGCGGGGGGCCGGCCACGCGGGGCGGGCATCCGCGTGGCCGGCCTTCACCGGGGGTGGTCGGTGGTCAGCCGTGGTAGGTGATGTAGCCGTTGCCGTCGCGGTCGTTGTTCTTCTTGGTGTAGGCGTGGACGTCGGCGCGGGCCCCGCCCGGCTTGTAGAGGTAGATGGTGTCCTTGTCGTTGTTCCACAGGAAGTTGCAGTTCTGGCGGTAGGCGACGTTCTTGGCGTCGGAGTCGGTGCCCCGGCCGCCGCGCAGGCTGACCTGGTCGCCGGGCTCGAGGGTGTGGCTGTTTTTGAAGGTGAAGGTGTTGCCGGCGGCGTCCTTGACCTTGTAGCCCTTGAGGTTGACCTTCGCGGTCTTCGAGTAGTTCTTGATCGTCAGGTACTCGTGGTGGGTGTTGCCCCCCGAGCACTTGTTGGAGTCCCGTCCCGGGGCGTCGTACTGGATGCCCTTGACCTTCAGCGCCGAGGAGTACTCGGCCGCCTGCGCCGGAGAAGCCGCGGCGAGGCCGAGCGCGGTGACGGCCGCGGCGGTGGCGGCGGCGGGCAGGGTGCGGCGGATGCGCATGAGGAATCCCCCCTCAGTGGTGCGGATGAAGCGTTCGAGATCATAACGAGCCAGTGAGGACCCGGTGGCGGAAACGTGGAGAAAGAGTGAGGCAGGCAGGGCGGGGCGGCCGGGACAGCCCAGCGCCGGGTCCTTCCGGACAAGGCGCAGGGAGCCGCCGCGCACGCCGCTGGCCGCGCCGTGCCACCCTGGCCGGGGCCCGCCGCGCCTCCCCCGTCGCGGCGGGGCTTTGTCTGTCAGCCCCGGGCCTCGACGACAGCGGCCCGGACGCCGACCCGGCGGTGATCACCGGCTACAAGGCCGCGCGCAACCGGCCCCTGACCAGGGGGCAGAGACTGTCCAACAAGGCGCTCGCCGCCGTCCGGGCCCCGGTCGAGCCCGGCTTCGCCCACCTGAAGAACCGGCGCGTGCTCGGCAAGGTCCGCACCGACCCGAAATGGGCGACTGCGCGGGTACGGGCCCTGCTGGTCCTGACCAACCGCGAAGTCACCCGCTGACCGTTGGTCTTCACCGAAGTCACACGCTCACCACCGGCGAGAGCACCCCGGCAGCGGCGCACACCAGACCCGTGACCTGCCACTGCACGATGCACGCCACCCACTGCTTCAGGCCCTGACGCAGGGCGGTGTCCAGCACGCTCATACGTGACCGTCGACAGGCCGGAGCCTCAAAGCCGCCCGGCCCGGCGGGATCAGAACACCGACAGCCCCGTGAGCGTGGTGAAGAGGTCCAGTGCCGCCACTCCGGCGACGGAGTTGCCCCGTTCGTCCAGGCCGGGGCTCCACACGCACAGTGCGCAGCGACCGGGCACGACGGCGATGATGCCGCCGCCCACCCCGCTCTTGCCGGGCAGGCCGACGCGGTAGGCGAAGTCGCCGGCGGCATCATAGGTTCCGCAGGTCAGCATGACGGCGTTGACCTGCTTGGCCTGGCTGCGGGTCAGCAGCCGGGTGCCGTCGGCGCGTACGCCGTGCCGGGCCAGAAGGGTGGCCGCCAGCGCAAGGTCGGCGCAGGAGGCCGTGACCGAGCACTGGCGGAAATACTGGTCGAGCAGGAGCGGGACAGGGTTGTCGATGTTGCCGTAGGAGGCCATGAAGTGGCCGAGGGCGGCGTTGCGGTCGCCGTGCGCGGCCTCCGAGGCGGCGACCGCCAGGTCGAAATCGAGATCCGGGTTCCCGCTCTCGGCACGCAGCAGCCGCAGGAGCTCGCCCGCCGCGTCACCGGTGCGGGTGTGGAGGCGGTCGGTGACGACCAGGGCGCCGGCGTTGATGAACGGGTTGCGCGGGATGCCGTTCTCGTACTCGAGCTGTGTCAGGGAGTTGAACGGGTTGCCGGAAGGTTCGCGGCCCACGTGCTCCCACAGTTCGTCGCTCTCGTGGGCCAGGTCCAGGGCCAGGGTGAAGACCTTGGTGATGGACTGCGTGGAGAACGGCTCGCGCCACTCGCCCACCCCGTGGACGGTGCCGTCCAGCTCGGCGACGGCCATGCCGAAGGCGCGCGGGTCGCGGGCGGCGAGCGCCGGGATGTAGTCGGCGGACCGCCCCCGGCCGGGCGTCCGCGCGATCTCCTCGGCAATCCGCTCCAGAACCTGCTGATAGTCCATCGTCGATGTCACGGCGCCCATTGTGCGCACCAGGCCCACGGGACTGCGGTCAGGCCCTCGTCGGCGATGGCGCGAACCGCCGGCGACCTCCGATCTCCGCCCGGAACCCGTGACCTGTGACCTGTGACCTGTGACCTGTGACTTCACGATGCACACTACTCAGTGGCCCGGGGCCGGACGCGCCCCCCGTCCCCGCGGCAACTCGCTGCAGGGCTCCCGGGCGGCGGCCCGCCCCCGGGAACGGCCGGCCTACCCCGTTCGCCTGGATGCGGGGACGCGGGCTGCTGGGCGGTTCGCGGTGGCCGGTAGGGTGCGCGGGCAGGAGCAACCGGCTCCAGCAGGCGGAGTGTTGAGGGCGGGTCATGACGGGTCGGCGGGTGTGGTGGGGGCGGGGCTTGGCACTGGCGGCGGTGCTGGCGGTGGCCGGCTGCTCGGCCCTCGAGGAGGCGGCATCACCGCCACCGGCCGGGGACGGCAAGCCCCCCGCCTCGGCCGGGGCCGGCGGCGGCCGGGCGACCGGTGCGGCCACGACCCTGCCCGGCGTGCCCAGCGAGCAACAGGCGCGCAAGGAACTGGCCACGCTGAAGGTCGCCGCACAAGGCTCGATGACCGGCTACAGCCGTGCCAGGTTCCCCCACTGGGCGGAGCAGGGCGAGTCCTGCAACACGCGCGAGAGGGTCCTGGAGCGGGACGGGACGAACGTGCGGCGGGACGAGGAGTGCCGGGCGGTGTCGGGCACGTGGGTCAGCGTCTACGACGACCAGACCTTCACCGACGCCTCCGATCTCGACATCGACCACACCGTGCCGCTGGCCAACGCCTGGCGCTCCGGCGCCGACTCCTGGACCCAGGACAAGCGCAGAGCGTTCGCCAACGACCTGGCCCGTCCGCAGCTGCTGGCCGTCTCGGCCGCCTCCAACCGCTCCAAGGGCGACCAGGGACCGGAGGCATGGCAGCCGCCGGCCAAGACCTACTGGTGCACCTACGCCCGCTCCTGGACCACGGTGAAGGCCGCCTACGACCTGACCATCACGGAGGCGGAGAGGGACATGCTCACCGAGATGCTGGACACCTGCACCCCATGACCACACACGACCCAGCCCACCCCCAGCAGCTGGTGGACCACGTCACCGCGGGGCCCGGCGGGGCCATGACCGACGAGGTCGGCGTCATCACCGGCGACCTCACCCTCGCCACCCGCCTGCGCCCTGACGGACAGGCCCACCTCGCCGTCCAGTACACCGGCGCCGAGGAGTGGTACACCCTCACCGGCAGCCCCGTCCCCCTGCCCCCCGCCGGACTGGAAGCCCTGCACCACGACCTCCTTGAGCGCATCCGCCAAGGAAACGCCGCCCAGGCCGCGCCCTGAGCCGCCGGCCCGGCAAGCCCCGGACGCGGCCCGGGCGGCCACCCGCACGAACCCGCCCGCGGCCGCGGCTCACCGCACCACTGCACGAACCGCCCGGCCCCGGGCGCCACTCCCTTCCCCGGGGAGCGTGCGCCGGTCGGTCGTCAGGTGTGGAGTTGCTGGTGCAGGTCCACGTAGCAGCGCAGCCGCACGCCCGGCTCGCCCGGGTCCCGGGTGGTGCGCTCCGCGGTCGCGGTCGCCCACCGGGCCGCGAGCGCCTCCTGGAAGGCCAGGGCCGTCTGGTCATCTGCGGCGGCGACGTCCACGACGAGCAGCCCCGGTTGCGATACGTGCGCTTCATTGATCGACTCCACGTATTGCAGACGGCGCACCGGCCGCGCCGGATACCCCGCCCGACCCTGGTTCACCCGGACGAGCCGGCACCCGGTGCCCGTTGTTGACGGCGCTGCCCGCAGACCGGGGCGGGCCCGGCCGCACATCCGTGCCTCGAGGCGGCGGTCACCGCGCCCGGCGGGGCCGCCGCCCGCGGCCTGGAAAAGGGAAGGACCGGCCGCGTGACTCGTGGCGTCGCGTGTCCTTGATCGGGTGACGGTGCACCGGTGGGCGTGCGGATGCGGCCGTCGGTGACGGCTTGCGCGGTACCGGATATCGGTCCGGTGCCGGGCGCAGGGGCCGTCCGGGTGCATGTCCTGGCGTGGCGGGGTCTGGGGCGGGTTATCCCCAGTCGCAGCCGATGCCGTCGCCGTCGCGGTCGAGGTGGGAGCCGTAGCCGGGTTCGCCGCGGCGGACGGGGGTGGCGCCGGCGGCGCGTGCGGCGGCGCAGTTCCGGTAGTAGACACTGCCCCCACCACCACCGCTGCCGTCGCTGCTGCTGTATCCGCCGCCGCTGTCGGGTTTTTCGGTGACGGTCTGCGTCACCTCCACCTCGACCTCCACGGTCTCGGTGACGGTGGAAGCGGGTTCGGGCTCGGCAGTGGGGGTGACGGTCACGGTTGCGGTGACCGTGGCGGACGGCCGGGACGCGAGGGGCCTGGCATCGTCCCGCGGCTTGGGATCGCCGGCGCCGGCTCCGATGCCGAGGAAGAACGCCAGGCCGAGCGCGGGCAGCACGAAACGCTTGCGGGCCCACTTCGGTGCGGGCCGCCCCGCTGCCGACGTGTATGGGTTGGTCATGTCGCCCCCGTTGAGTGATCGCGGAAACGCTGACAGTAGCGCCCCGGTGAAGGAACTGTGAAGCCGCACGGAGAGGGGGCGTTGACGGAGCCTGGACCACGGGTGCAGGGCACCCCGCGCCGGCGGGGAGGGCTCGGCCGCCTGAGCCGTTGTACGACGACGCGCAAGAGCCGCCGTCCTTCCGGCGCGGGTGGCAGGCGGTCGGAGGGTGCGCCGGGTCGGGGGGAGGTGGCCTGCGCCGGCCGGCAGGGGAAGGCGCCCGGCAGCCGGGCGGCGGGGAAGGAGGCGCGGCTACTTCGCCTCGGGCCCTCGGCGCGGCGAACAGCCGGGGCGTACGGACGCGCTCGAGCGTGCGGCGCCTGGGCGGGAGGGAGGGCCGTGCCGCCCGGTTCCCGGTACGACCATTGCACCCACACGGGCGGCGCACTCGGCAAACGGCCGACCGCGCCCCGCCAGGTGCCGCTATCAACGGCGCATGTTCCCCGCCGTGCTGCGCGGCCTGGCCGCCGCCGCCCTCGCCGTCCTGCCCCTCACCCTCCCCGCCCACGCCGCGGAGACGCTGCCGCTGACCGAGGCCGTCCCCCGCCTGCCGGTGGAGTCCGAGTCCCGCGACGGCTACGACCGGGACGCCTTCCGCCACTGGAACACCGGGGAGAACCCGTCCGACGGGTGCAACACCCGCGCGGAGGTCCTGCTCGCCGAGGCCGTCGAACCCCCCGTGGTCGGGCCCGGCTGCCGTCTGACGGGCGGGCGCTGGTTCTCGTACTACGACCAGGTGTGGGTGACGTCCGCCTCCGGCCTGGACATCGACCACATGGTGCCCCTCGCGGAGAGCTGGGACAGCGGCGCGTCCGCGTGGACGGCGCAGCGTCGTGAGGCGTATGCCAACGACCAGGGCGCCGACGCCAACCTGGTCGCGGTCACCGCCCGCTCCAACCGGTCCAAGGCCGACCAGGACCCCGCCCAGTGGCTGCCGCCCGCGGCCGGGGTGCACTGCCGGTACGCCGCGGAGTGGGTGGCCACGAAACTTCGCTGGAGTCTTGCGGCCGACGAGGCCGAGGTGGCGGCCCTGCACGAGACGGCGGCCGGCTGCCCGGACCAGACCGTGACCTACGAACCGGCCCCATAGCCCGCCGGGTAGCCGTCGACCACCCGGGACGAGTACGCCGCGCTCGGCGAAGGTCCGGCTCGTACGGCTCTCGGCTGGGTCCTTCCCGCCGACGTGGGGGTGTTCCGTCGGCCAGCCCTCTTCCCGTAGGGCCGCATCTGTGTGTACGGGATGCGCTGCTCCCGCTCAACCCGCCGCAGCTCATCGGCTCGGATCAGGAACCGTGCGGGAGGGGCGCCGGGGGCGAGCACGTGGGGGAGCGGAGTAGCCCGGTTCTCCCCTCGCGTGACGAACACGCGCCGGTCACCGGGGAGCCTTGGCGCACTTGCCACACCGCTCCGGAGCGCACGTGCGACCCCACAGCGCCCCGGGTAGGCCCTGCCGGCCTCACAGTCGCCCGCACACAGCCGACCCGAGTATGAGTTGGGAGGGGGCGGCTCGTGTTTGCGCTGGTCACAGCGGGCTTGAGGAGGCAACTGAGGCCTCTGTAAAAAAAGTTGGCTCGTGACGTCCGGATTCCGGCCCGTCGGTGCGTGTAGGGAGTGAGGGTGTGGGTGCCCTCATCAACGAGTCGATGATGGGAGGCCGGTCCGGTGACCTGGCTTGAGTGGATGGGAGCGGGTGGGATTTCGGTCCCGCTGATGTTCCTGGCGTACTACGCGCTGCGCCGTACCAAGAGCGCGGTGGAGATGTGCCTGAAGACGTACCTCCAGGCACGCGCGGAGCGCGAGCAGCGCGCGACGATGATCGCGATGGCAGCGGCGCTGCCGGGGGGCGGGGCCGCGGCCCGTTTCGAGGAAGGGCAGCCGGCCTGGTTGTTCTATAAGCACTCGGAGCAGGGCCAGCCGGCGATCGTCACCCGGGAGGCTGTGTGACCGAGCCCGACCGGGGCACGGACTTCGAGGCGTTCGTCCTCGAAACCAGCGCGGCGTTCCTCCGCGTGGCCCGGGCCGAAGCAGATGGCGACCTGCACAGCGCGGAAGATGCTGTGCAGGTCGCCTATATGCGCATGTTCACGTCGTGGGAAAAAATCGTAGAGCGGCCCGGAAACCGGGCCGCCTACGGCCGCACCGCGGTCAAGAACGCGGTGATCGACCAGTTCCGACGTAACAAGCGAATGACACCTGCACCGTTGCAGGAGCTGCCCGAACAAGAATCCCGGATCGGCATCCCCGACGCCGCCTACGAAATGATCAAAGAGGGTATCGATGAGCTAGTCGCCAAACTTCCCGACCGGCAGCGGCAGGTCATCACCCTGTGCGTTCTCCAGGACATCAGCCCTGAAGACGCCGGGAAGCGCCTGCGCCTTAAGGAGGAGTCGGTGAAGCGCAACATTCGCATGGCCATCAAGAACCTGAAGAAGTTCATCAACGAGACCGGCGAGGAGGAAACCGCATGAGCAACTCCGATAAGGAAAACGAGCAGAACGCCATCCGGCTCCTCGCCGTGTGGACCCTGCTCGAACGCTCTGAGCAGGCACTTACGAGGAGTCCGCGGACACCCGAGGACTCGATCCAGGCGGAGGGGGGCCAGCTTGCCGGCTGGCCCCCGGCCCCCGCCCCCTGCCCGGACGACCGAGAGCACACCGAAGCCAGGAGCGAGCTCGTACTCCTACTGGCACGCGAGTGCGCACGTAAAATCACTGCAGGGGAAACCCGCCGAATCGCGGAGCTCCTGGAGTATTTGGACCGCGACGCGGAGGCTCTCAAGTGGTGGAAATGGGCGGCAGAACGCGGTGATCGGGATGCGCGTGACTATCTCGAAATGCTTCATGCTGAAAGGTGTGAGCAAGAGAACTCGTCAGCTGCATCTCCAAGCTCAGAACTGGAAAAAAGTGCGGCGCTATATGTGTGGAAAGCCAGCAGGACAACTGCCGGGTCACACACGTTCGCAGCAGTTCAACTAGCGTTGAACGCTGCAGTGAACCCAGAACTGAGTGAAGACGCGAAGCAACTGGTGAGGGAAATCGAGGAGTACTTGCAGCGCCCTGATCGCATGACAGACGGAAGGCGGCGTTGATGCGTCAAACTCTTCTGCCCTGCCCGAAGGAAACAGGAGACACTCTATAGGAATACCCATCACGAGTGCCTCACGCTGAGGCACGCAACGACTCGTTGAGGCAGCGGCCCGCCCTACCGGCGGGCCGCTGCCGCGTTTGGTGCGCAAAACGACTGACGGACCCAAGAGATGCAGCTTGCTCCACGCAGCAGGACGATCCCGCCCCAGGCCCGCCCTGCGCGATGCGATCGTCGGCATTTCCCGGGGACTGCCGCTGGGAAGGATGCGCATGCCAGATATGGCGAAGTGGCAGCAGCGCCGTGCGGAGGTGACTACCGTTTCCTCTCTGGCGATCACAGGGGGCGGGATGCAGACGACGTCACTGCGTAAAGGTGAGAACACGACGCTGTCGACAGCACGGACGGTGCTGTCGGTGTCGGTCCAGGGACTGTCGGCGGATGTGTCCGCACTGCTGCTCGGCGCCGACGGCAAGGTCCGCGGTGACCACGACCTGGTCTTCTACAACCATCCCGCCCAGGACGGTGTATCCGTTGCGGGTGCGGCGGTCACTGCGGACCTTCCTCGTCTGCCGGCCGACGTGCACCGCGTGATCGTGGTGGTGAGCGCCGATCCGCTGCAGCCCGGTGCCGTCTTCACCCGGGCACCTCAGCTGTCGATCACCCAAGGCGGAGTGACGCCGGCGTCGTTCACCGCGCCGGACTTCAGCGCGGGGGAGACCGTCGTGGTCCTGGCGGAGCTGTACCGGCGCGGGGACGGCTGGAAGATCCGGGCCGTGGGACAGGGCTACGCCACCGGCCTTGCGGGACTGGCAACCGACTACGGCGTTGATGTCGACCCCGAGCCTCCCGCCTCAC
Source organism: Streptomyces sp. NPDC034670 (assembly GCF_055574875.1). Classification (NCBI taxonomy): domain Bacteria; kingdom Bacillati; phylum Actinomycetota; class Actinomycetes; order Kitasatosporales; family Streptomycetaceae; genus Streptomyces; species Streptomyces sp. NPDC034670. Next base: position 2,502 of record NZ_JBVITR010000087.1, on the reverse strand, counting down.
CTGCTGTACCGCTTCCCGCGCAGACACGCACGGCTACGGGACGCGCCGCTGCAGTAGATCTGACGAAGCTGGAGCGGCAGGCTCCGGGTCTCCTCGCCCCCGCGCGACAGGCCAGTCAGGCCCTCGTGGACCGCGGGATCTCGGGACGGCGAGCTGCGGTCTACCTGATCCTGGACCACGACTGGCACATGGAGGAGCTGTACGAGTCGTTCGCCGTGCAGGCCTTCGCCGAACGCGTCCTGGCCCTGTCGGCCAACCTCGACGACGACGGCACCGTGCCCGTGATCTTTTCCAGCGGGCGAGAGCCGTTCCTGGAGGAGATCCGGCTGGACAACTACCGCGGCCGTATCGGACAGCTGCACACCCAGGTCGACTGGGGCTGGGGCAACGTCGCCGACGCGATGCGCCGCGCGGTCAGCCACTACCAGGAATCCGGCGCCTCAGACCCCGCCTTCATCGTGACCCAGGTCGGCGACGAACCCTGGGACAAAGCAGAGGTCCGCTCCATGCTCCAGAACACCGCCTCACTCGGCATCTTCTGGCTGTTCGTGGGGTTTGGCCGTGGCAAGCTCGCCTTTTACAAGAACCTCAACGCCTCTGCCTCTGCCACCTTCACCAATGTGTCCTTCTACGACGCCAGCAAGAATCCGGGATCAGTGCCCGGAGAGCGGTTCTATACCGGCCTTGTCGCCGCCTTCGCCGCCTGGATGCGGTCGTGAGCCAGCACATCGAACCAGATGCGGTGTGTGGTGCGTCGGGCCCGTGTGCTCTGCTTCGGGCAGCCCGGCACATCAGGAAAACGGACCCGGCTGGTACGGCGGAGCTATGGTGTCAGCCAGCGGGCTTTGCGGTCCCTTCGGCCTGACCCTGTTCCTGGTTATAGAGGGCGCGGGCCTCGGTACGGCGCGCTGCCAGCCGCGTTCGCTGCCGCCATGCCAATTGTGTAGCGGTTCCTGCCTGCTTGGCTCAGCTCCTCGAGCGCAGTGGGGACGGCTTGATCGCGGCGCACGCGGCCCGAGCCCTCTCTGGTTGCCTCGCCCGTCTTCCGAAAGTCGTCCAGCGCCGGTACCGGTCCTCTCCTGCCAGGCCGACCAGAATGCTTCCGCCGTGTCCTGGCTGAAGTAGGGGATGTGATCGACCGTGCGGGCCGCCTTTGGACGTCGATGCTTCCTCGGCCGCTGCTCTGCTGGGCGGACCGGTGGACCACGGTGGTCGCCGACGCACCGGCGCGAGGGACGCCCTTGGAGGTTTCACCGCACGATGCCGGCGGCGCGGGCGGCGGTCAGCCAGTCGGGGAACTCCTGCAGGAGCCGGTCGAAGAGGTGGTGGTCCGGGACGGCCTGCGGGGTGCGGCCGGCGTGGAAGAAGCCCGCGTTGTCGACGATGCGGCGGGCCGGGACGGCGAGGGTGTCCAGCTTGCGCAGGAACGCGAACTCGTTGTCGTCGGGGTCGCCGAAGCCGATGAACTGCCAGAACAGAGGAAGGCGGGCGGCCTTGCACAGGTAGCGTTCGGCAGCGAACCTGCTGGTGGGACCGCCGTCGGTCTGGAAGACGACCAGGGCGGGGCAGCGGCTGCCGGATTCCAGGTAGTGGTCGATGACCGCGTCCATGGCCCAGTGGTAGTTGGTGCGCCCCATGTGGCCGAGGTTCTCGTGCAGCTTGTTGATCCGGCCGCGGTGCCCGCCGAGCGCCAGGTCGGTGGTCCCGTCCACGTCGGTGGAGAAGAACACCACCGGAACGGTCCCGTCGTCATCGAGGTGGGCCGACAGCGACAGCACCTGCTCGGCCAGGTGCTGCAGGGTGCCGTTGCGGTAGTAAGGCCGCATCGACCCGGAGCGGTCCAGCACGAGATACACCGCGGCCCGCACGTCCTCCAGCCCGTGCCGGCGCACGCTGGCGCCCGCTGCCTTGTACAGGCTGATCAGATCGGGCGCTCTTTCCTGCACCTTGGTCAGGCTGATGGCCGCGGTGCGCTCACTGCCGTTCGTCGGGATCACCCCCTCATGGTGACGCCTCGTTCCCGAGCAGGTGCAGCATTTGCCCGTTCGGCTGGGGACAGTGCGGCCTGGTCCGCTTGCTCTGCTCATCCTGCTGGTCCTGGTCGGCCTGATCGCCGTCGGAGCTCTGGCCTGCCTCGTTTATCGTCACCCGGCCTATAGCGTCGGCTTGCGCGACGTCTTCTCGCGCGAGCCGGGTGCGGGCCTGCGCGGGAGGACGGTCCTGCGGCGGGCACAGACGGCGTTGCTGCACCGAGGCCTGATGTCCCAGATCATCTGGAGTCGGCGTCCGGCGGCCCGGAGCTGCATGTTCGGGAAGGTGATCAGCAATGGTGTGTGCACGGCGTGTCAGGGGTGGCCCGTCACCGAGGACGTGCTCGCCCAGCTCGGCCGGCGGGTCGGGGGGTGGTGCGGGGGGGTGCCTCTATGTCTTTCGTCAAGGCGTCCGGGCTGGGCTTGGGGTGGTTCGGCTTGCTGGGTCATGCGGCGAGTTCGACGTCTTTGG
>NZ_JBVITR010000086.1:0-15125 GCF_055574875.1 Streptomyces sp. NPDC034670 | reverse complement strand
CCCCCCCCCCCCCCCCCCCCCCCCCCCCCCCCCCCCCCCCCCCCCCCCCCCCCCCCCCCCCCCCCCCCCCCCCCCCCCCCCCCCCCCCGCCGCGGGGGTGCCCGTACGACCCGGCCGAGTGCGGAACGGAGGCCTCCCGTCGCCGCATGCCTGCCCGACCGGTGCGCGCCTCCGTACGGGTGATGCCTTCACTCGACCCGGCGGATCCGGACCCCCCCCGCGTACCACCGGCGCACGGGGGCGCGTCGGCTCGGCAGGGACAGCACCGAGGCGGCGCGGCGCCCTCTCGGGAACGACGCCGCGAGCCGGTTGCACGCCGAGCTCACCCGTGGGTACGCGGGCCGCACCCCGATCCGCACGGCCCTCGTCGCGGAGTGGCGGACCGGGGGCCGCGCGGTCCCGGAGCGCCACGACGTCCGGTGGGCGTCCTTCGCCGCCTCCACGGCGGGCGGGCGCGGGCCCGCGCCGACCGCGCCCTTCCGCGTACCGGTCCCCCTGCTGACGCCTGGCGCCGCGGGCACCCGAGAGGAGCTCACCGGCCCCCCGGAGCCGCGGGATCCGGGCTGACCGGCGCCAGGACGGCCAGCATGCCGGTGGCCCTGCGCAGGGCCGGTTCGAGTGCGCCGGGGGCGTGCAGGACACCGGTGCCGTCCGGGGGGACCAGCCACTCCAGACGCCCGGCGGACCGGTACGGCGGCGGTACGGCGACCCAGGAGCCGCGGCCGACGTGCCGCACGCCGCATCCGATCCACTCGCTGTCCGGATCGGGCGGCAGGAAGAACCCCACGCGGCGGGCCGTGGCGTCCACCAGCGTGGGCCCGGGCGCCTCCAGCGGATCGCGCCACATGAGGTCCAGGGCGAGCAGCCCCAGCCGGTCGGGCACGCTGAGCACGTCCCAGTACCGGCCGGCCGCGAGCAGCGCCGTGCCCGTGCCGTGGTCCCACTCGCGCTTGCACGCCTGGGGGTCCGTGGCCGCCGCGGCCAGCCATTCGACGGCCTGCTTCCACGTGACGCTGTGCATGTCCCACCCCGGGCGCGGTCGGCTGCGCCGCTGCGGGCGCGTACGGAAGGGCCATGGTGGTGGATATGTCCACCCCCCGGAAAGGGTGGCGCGGGCTGGCGTTTCCCTTCCGGGGGAACTCCTCGCGGAAACCGCCCGGGAAACCGGCACACCCCGGGGCCGAGCGGTCCCCGGCGGTCCCGGCCGGGCCGGTCGCCGCGTCCGGCGCCGCGCTCTCCGGCCACTCGGGACACTCCCGCTTCGGCGCCTCGATCCGCTCGGAGCGCGTCCGGCCCGGCCCCGTGGGACGCGTCCTCCCGGAACCCGGCGGGGCGGCCCCGGGGTGCGCGCCCGGCTCCTCGGCCGCGGCCGGTAACCTGGCCGGGTGACAGGCTCGGAAGCACCCTCCTCGTTCCGTCTCGTGTACGCACCCGGGGTGATGCCCGACAAATGGGTGCGCATCTGGAACGAGCGGCGGTCCGACGTCCCGCTGACCCTCACGCAGGTGTCCGCCGGGGCGGCGCAGGGACTGCTGCTGGGCGGGGAGGCGGACGCGGGGCTGGTCCGGCTGCCCGTCGACCGGACGGTCTTCAGCGCGATCCCCCTCTACACCGAGCGGACGGTCGTCGTGGTCCCCAGGGACCACCTCGTCACGGCCGTCGACGAGGTGACTGCCGAGGACCTGGCCGACGACGTCGTGCTGCACCCCCTCGACGACGTCCTCGACTGGGAGTCCCTGCCCGGACGGCCCGCCCTCGAACGCCCCGCCACCACCGCCGACGCCGTCGAACTGGTCGCGGCCGGGATCGGCGTGCTCGTCGTCCCGCTGTCCCTCGCGCGGCTGCACCACCGCAAGGACCTCACCCACCGGCCCCTCTTGGACGCCCCCGAGTCGGGCGTGGCGCTGGCCTGGCCCGGGGACGCGACGACGGACCTGGTGGAGGACTTCATCGGCATCGTCCGCGGCCGGACCGTCAACAGCACCCGGGGGCGCGCGCAGCAGCCGCCGCCGGACAAGCCCCGGCGCACCGGCCGGGACGGCGCCCGCAAGCAGCGGGCGGCGGGCGGACCTTCCGGCGGCGGGGGCCGCCGGAAGGGCGCCGGCGGCTCGTCGAGGAACCCGCGGCGGGGCAGGCCCCGCCGCGGGTAGGGAACCACGGGCGGCGCGTCCCGCCGCTACCGCACGGTGGGCGCCGGGGTCGGCGCCGGAGAAGCCGTGTTCAGGTCCTCCAGCTCCTTGGGGACCTCCAGCGCGATGACCGGCGCGCCCGCCTGCGGCGCCGGCGGGGTCACCTGTTCCTGGGGCATCTTGGGCGGGCTGGTCTGCTGGAAGTTGACCTGCTCGTGGTTGACCAGACCCGTCTTCTCCAGCACGGTGATGTGGTCGAGCACCGTGTCGTTGGCCTGGTCGGCCAGCTGCCGGACCAGGGTGTTCCTGGTGTTGGCGCGGACCTTGGCGATGACCGAGAAGATCTGCCCGTGGGTCACCCGCATGATGTTCACCGCGGTGGAGTCGAACTCCTTGCCGTTGGTGGACTTGATGGTCTCCACGAACCCCTGCTGCTGCGGTGACGCCTGGTTCGGCAGCGTGATGCCGAGCTCCAGGGCGATCCTGCGGCAGCTGGCGTCGAGCCGGCCGTGCCCGACGACCAGGTGCACGCCCGCCTCCTTCATCTCCGGCGTCGTCCCCCGCTCCATCGCCAGCAGCCCCAGGGGGTGCTCCCAGAGCCCGGCCGCGCGCACCTTGACCACGAAGTCGCGGTCCGCCTCGGTCAGCGGACCGTAGTTGGTGTTGGCGACCACCCGGTCCTGCTGGGTCGAGGTGTTCTGCACGCCCAGCATGGTGGGATAGGCGAGCGCGGTGAGGGTGAGGATCATGGCTCCGCCCACGAACGCGGTTCCTGCCGTGCTGCGCGAGATGCGCATCGTGCCTCCTGGGATATGAACGGCCCAACACCAGGGAGTACGGACGCAGGACGCGAAACAATCACCGTTGCGGGAAGAACTTTCGAGGAGCCCCGGGGCGGGCGCGCCCGGACGGCCCCGGGGCGCGTACGCCCGGCCGGACGGCGGGAGGGGACGGGCCGCCCGTGCCCGCCCGGCACGGGCGGGCACCACGGGCCGGGGTCAGGCGGCCCGGGCCGTCCGCGTCAGCCACGCGTACGCCGCCCGCGCCGTGAACTCCCGCTGCCCGCCGCGCAGCAGCAGGCCGGCGGTGGCGAACTCCGGGGCGTCGGCCTGGGCGGCGACGTACGGGATCGCGATGCAGCGCATCCCGGCCGCGTGCGCGGCGGCGGCGCCCGGGGCCGCGTCCTCCAGCACCACGCAGTCACCGGGGTCCGCGCCGAGCCGGCGGGCCGCCTCCAGGAAGACGTCGGGGGCCGGCTTGCCGCGCGCCACCTCGTCGGCCGAGACGACGGTGCGCAGATGCGCGTCCAGGCCCGTGCCCGCCAGGATCGCCTCGATGGCCTCCCGCGTGGAGCCGGAGGCCACGGCCATCGGCACGCCCTCGTCCGCCAGCAGCTCGACGAACGCCCGCATCTGCGGGTACACGCGCGTGGAGGCGCGGGCCAGCTCCAGGTAGCGGCGGTTCTTGACCGCGAGCAGTTCCTCCACGCCGGCCCGCAGCCCGTACCGCTCCCGCCAGTCGGCGATCGTCTCCCGCGTGCTGATGCCGACGTAGCGCTCGTGCTCGGCCCACGAGAAGTCCGGGACGCCGAACTCGGCGAGGGTCTGCCGGCCCGCCTCGTAGTAGTTCGGCTCGCTGTCCACGAGCGTTCCGTCGAGATCGAAGATGACCGAGAGGGTCCCGAGAGTGCTCATGAGGTCCAGGATGCCAAGGACACCGGAGCGCCCGGCGCCCGGTGCGGGGTCACCTCCGTGCCGTCCGGCCGATCGACTCCACCAGCGGCAGCATCCGGTGCGCGACCCGCTCGCGCAGCGCCACCTCGGTGCGGGTGCGGACCACGCCGGGCAGGCCGACCAGTTTCTGGATCATGTCCTCCAGGTGCCCGGCGTCGCGCGCCACGACCCGGGTCAGCAGGTCGCCCCCGCCCGTGATGGAGAACGCCTCGACGATCTCCGGCACGGAGGCCAGGGCGTCGCCCACCTCGTCCAGGTGCCCCTGGGTGACCTCGATGTGCACGAACGCGAGCACCGGGTGGCCCAGCGCGGCGGGGGAGAGGGTGGGACCGGTGCCGGTGATCACGCCCTCGCGCTCCATGCGGTCGAGCCGCGCCTGGAGGGTGCCGCGGGCGACCCCCAGGATGCGGGCGTACTCCCGCACGCTGGTGCGCGGCTGCTCCAGCAGCAGCCGCAGGATGCGGGTGTCGAGCTCGTCCACGGCCATGGCGCCCGGCCCCTCCTCGTCCTTCGGTGATCGTTTCCGACTGTACCCACGGTCCGGGGCGCGCCGGACCGCCGAGCCGGCCGCCGTCGGCCGTTGGCCCTCCGGCGAACACCCCCGCTCCCTGGACGCTGGGCCAATGGCCCAGTGACGAGGTGGGCTGTTGAGCCAGTGGCGGAAAAGATGCTCCCATGGGGGTGTCAATGGCGCTGCGGACCCGCGGCGCCTTTTGCGTGCCACGGTGCGCGTCATCACTCCCAGGGGGCGGTAAGCGGTGCTGAAGAGGGTGTTCACGGCTGCGGACCCGGGCCGGATCCGGCTGCGCTTCGCGGCGCGGGCCGTGTTCGGCGTCGGGCTGGCGGTCGTCGTGTGCGGCCTGGCGGGCCACTCCCTCACGGGAACCGTCACCGGTGGGCTCGCCGCCCTGCTCGCCCTGTTCACCGTCACCGACGCCACGGTCCGCGGGCAGGCCGTCACGACCGCGCTGCTGCCCGCCGTCGGCCTGCCGGTGCTCGCCGCCGCGGCGGGGCTGCACGACCACCCCGTGGCACGCGACCTCGCCTTCCTCGCCGTGGTCGGACTGGGCGTGTACGCGCGGCGCTGGGGTCCTCGCGGGCACAGCCTCGGGGTCTTCGCGTTCATGACCTACTTCGTGGCGCAGTTCCTGCACGCCGGGACGGACCAGCTCCCCGAGCTGTACGCCTCCGTCCTGCTGTCCGTGCTCGCCGCGGCCGCCGTGCGCTTCGGGCTGTGGTGCTACGAGCGCCGTCTGCCGCCCGCCGTCGTGCCGGCTCCGCCCGGCGGCACGGGGCTGGCCCGGGTGACCACGCGCCAGGCGGTCCAGGCGACGGCCGGCGCGGGCTTCGCCCTCGTCGTGGGCCAGCTGGTGTCCGGGCAGCGCTGGTACTGGGCCGTCGGCGCCACCTGGTGGGTCTTCGTCAACACCGCCTCGCGCGGCGAGACCCTGGTCCGGGGCTTCCGGCGGGTGCTGGGAACGGTCATCGGCGTCGGCCTCGCGCTGCTCGTCGCCGTCCCCGTGCACGGGGACGCGGTCCCCACCGCCCTGCTCGTCGCCGTGTCCGTCTTCGGGATCTTCTACACGGCCGCGGTGTCCTACACCTGGATGATGCTCTGGGTGACGCTGCTCGCCGCCGTGCTCTACGGCCTGCTGGGGGTGCTCAGCCCCGGTCTGCTGGCCCTGCGGCTCGTGGAGACCGGCGTCGGAGCGCTCGGCGCCGCGCTGGCGGCGGCCCTCGTCCTCCCCGTGACCACCCACGGCGTCACCGACGCCTGGATCCGGCGGGCCCTGCGCTGCGTCCACGCGTGCACCGCCCGGGCGGCCGCGCGGCTGGCCGGCGCCGGGGACGCCGATCCCGCGCCGGAGGTGGCGGAGCTGGAGCGGATCCTCGCCCGGGTGCGGCTCTCGGTCGCTCCGCTGGTGCATCCGCTGAACCCCGTGCTCGGCCGCAAGCGGCGCGCCCGCCGGGTGCTCACCCTGCTCGACGACTGCGCCCGGGAGGTCCGCGGCCTCGTCGCCGTCGCCGCCGACCCGGAGGCCTCGCACGACGCCCGCCTGGCCGCCGCCTGCCGGCGCGTGGAGGTCGCGGTCGAGGCGCTCACCGACGGCCGGGACGTCGCGGTGCGCCCGGCCCCGGCCGCGGCGGAACCCGCCCTGGCCCACCTCCACGGCCTGGAGCGCGCCCTCACCGAACTCGCGGCGCCGCTGCGGGCCTCCTCCGGATCCCCCCTGGTGGGCGCCTGAGGGCCACCGGGCACGCACCCGGTCGGCCCTTTTGGTCTAGACCTGAAGGGGTGGCTGCTACCGTCGCTCCGGACCGGTACCGGACGAGAGGGGACAGTGGTGGCGGACGGCGGACAGCGGGCGTTCATCGGGTCGTTCACGGCGGCGGGGGGCCCGGGCATCGTCACCGCGGCCGTCGCCCCCGACAGCGGCGCGCTGACCGTCCTGAGCACCGTGGGCGGCGTGCCCGACCCCTCCTACCTGGCCCTGTCGGCCGACCGCCGCATGCTGTACGCGGTCAGCGAGACGGCCGAGGGCGCCGTGGCCGCGTTCCGCGTGACCGGCGACGGGCCGGAGCCGGCCGGGCCCCCGGTACCGGTCGACGCGAACGGGCCGACCCACCTCAGTCTCTTCGCCGGGCACCTGCTCACCGCGAACTACGGCTCCGGCAGTGTCACCGCCGTCCCCGTCCGCGCGGACGGCGGCCTCGCGCGGACCGCGTCCGGGGTGCTGCGGCACCGCGGCTCGGGCCCCCACCCGCAGCGCCAGCGGGGGCCGCACGCCCACCAGGTGCAGCCCGACCCGAGCGGTCGCTGGGCGGTCAGCGTCGACCTCGGCACGGACTCGGTACGGGTGTGCGTCCTCACCGGCGGCACGGTGGGCCTGCACCGGGAATCCGCCCTGCGCCCCGGGTCGGGCCCGCGTCACCTGGCCTTCCACCCGGGCGGCGCGCACGCGTACGTCCTCAACGAACTCAGCCCCACCCTCGTCGTCTGCCGCTGGGACGCCGCCGACGGCGCGCTGACACCGCTCACCGAGATCCCGGTCCTGCCCGGCGCCCCGGCCGGCGACGCCTACCCGTCGGGCGTGGCCGTCTCGCCCGACGGCCGCTTCGTGTGGACCGCGACCCGCGGGGAGGACGTGCTGTCGGTGTTCGCGGTCGAGGGGGAGGGCGCGGGGCTGAGCCCGCGCACCACCGTGCCCTGCGGCGGTCACTGGCCGCGCGCGATCACCGAGTCCGGTGGCTTCCTGTACGTCGCGAACGAGCGCTCCGGGGACGTGACCTGGTTCGCGGTCGACCCGGACACGGGAGTGCCGCGACGCGGCGGCTCGATCCCGGTGCCCGCGGCGTCCTGCGTGGTCATCGGCTGACCGGAAGCCCCGCGCACCGGATCACGCGAAAGGGCCCGCTCCGGCGGCCGGAGCGGGCCCTTTCGGCGTCGGTGCGAGCGCCGGCCGCGTCAGCGGACCGGGGAGCCCTGCGCCTGCTGCGGCGCGATGCCCAGCGCGGTCGTGTACTTGGCCAGGGCGAGCTTGCCGATCGCCGGGTACGGGCCGAGCGCCTCGGAGGCGGAGCAGCCCGCCTCCTTCGCGGCCTCCTCGATCAGGCTCGCGTCGATCTCCGGGCCGATCAGGTACGGCGCGAGCGCCAGCTGCTGCGAACCGGAGCCGCGCAGCTGCTCGGCGACGGAGGCGATGGAGCCCTCCTGGTCCAGGGCCGCCGCCATCACCGGCACCGCGAGGCGCGCGGCGAGCAGCATGCCGGTGATCCCGGCCGCCTGCACGGCCTCCTCACCGCCCACGGACGCCAGGACGATGCCGTCCGCGGCGGTCGCCACGGTGAACAGGCGGGCGCGGTCGGCACGGGCCAGGCCGGCCTCCGACAGCCGCACGTGCAGCGCCTCGGCGAGCAGCGGGTGCGGGCCGAGCACATCGGTCAGCTCCGCGGCGACGCGGCTGTCCATCACGGCCTGGCGCACCCGGCGCAGCAGCGCGCTGTCCGGGCCGGCGAGCAGCGGCACGACGACGGCGACCGGGCCGTCGGGCTCCTTGACGTCCGCGCCGGCCGCGCGGGCCTGCTCGAAGCGGGCGGTGCGCTCCTCGCCGGCGTGCGCGAGCACCGACTGCAGCGAGGGGAACTCCTCGTCGTCGCCGTCGAGGTAGCCGATCCGGGCGTCGAGGCCGGGCAGCTCGGAACGGGCGATGCTCACGACCTCGTCGGCGAGGGAACGGGTGGTGCTACTGGGCGCGCCCGGTACGGCGAGGACGAGCGCGGGCGCGTCCTCGGGAGCCACCAGGGGCTCGGGGCGGCGGTGCCGCCCGGGCTGGCGGGGGCGCGGCATTCGTACTGGCAGGCCGGACGCGGGCCCAGTGGGGGTGCTCATGGTGCGGCATGTTAGTGGCTTCCTGGGCTCCTCTGTTCGGGGAGGGGGCAGGTGAGCGGTATCCGTCCGGATTTGTCTGATGGGTTACGACCCGGGATCGGCCGCCCGGGTGACGCCCCCGGCCGACGGGCCCGCCAGACACAGCATCCTTCCGTCGCTCGGAAGGGCGAACGTGCCCGTCAGGAGGGCGGTGGCGATCCGCACCGCTCCGTGCAGCGGGTCCCCTTCGGCCGTGACCCGCCGTGCCCGCGGCAGCCGCCGCGCCAGCTCCTCGTCCAGCGGTACGAGCAGCGGGGCGCCGATCCGGAACAGGCCGCCGGTGACACCGACCGGCGGCTCGTCCACGTCCGGGCACACGGCCGCGGCCGAGTCCGCCATGTGCCGGGCCGCCGCGCGCAGCACGTCCGCGGCGACGGGATCGCCGTCGGCCGCGCATTCGGCCACCCGGGGCGCGAAGGAGGCGAGGAGGGCCGGACGGTCGGTGCGCGGATACAGCCGGCCGGGCAGCCCCGCCGCGGGACCGAACACCGCCTCGGCGCTCGCCAGCAGCCGTGCGGAGCCGCCCTCCCGCCCGTCGAGGGCGCGCAGCGCCGCCTCCAGCCCCGCCCGCCCGATCCAGGCGCCGCCGCCGCAGTCGCCGAGCAGGTGTCCCCAGCCGTCCGCCCGGCGCCACCCGGTCAGATCGGTGCCGACCGCGATCAGTCCCGTGCCCGCGGCGACCACCGCACCGGGGCGCGGCCCGAGGGCGCCGACATAGGCGGTGACGGCGTCGGCGGCCAACGCCACCCGCCGCACGCCCAGTTCACGGGCCAGCGCCCCCGGCAGCTCGGCGCGCAGGGCGTCCCCCAGGCTGGCCAGCCCGGCCGCGCCGACGACGGCCGCCTCCAGGCGCCCGATCCCGGACTCGGCGCACAACGCCCGCGCCATCGGCACCAGTTGCTCCATGAGGTGCCCCGGATCGATGCCCCGGGCCCCGGTCCGCACCGGCTCCTCGGAGGCCCCCCGGGCGGCCGGCGCGCCGTGCCCGGCGGCACCGACGACGACCCGGACACCGGAGCCCCCGGAGTCCACGGCGAGGAACCCGGAGCCGGTCACGGCAGGCGCCAGTCCACCGGTTGGCCGCCCTGGCGGATCAGCAGGTCGTTGGCCCGGCTGAACGGGCGGGAGCCGAAGAAGCCGCGGTCCGCGGACATCGGCGACGGATGGGCGGACTCGACCGCCGGCAGGTCCCCGAGCAGCGGGCGGCAGTTGCGGGCGTCGCGCCCCCACAGGATGGAGACCAGGGGCTTGCCCCGTGCGGCCAGCGCGCGGATCGCCTGCTCGGTGACCTCCTCCCAGCCCTTGCCGCGATGGGCGGCCGGCCTGCGCGGTGCCGTCGTCAGCGCCCTGTTGAGCAGCAGCACGCCCTGCTCGGTCCACGGCGTGAGATCGCCGTTGGACGGCTGGGGCAGGCCCAGGTCGGCGGTCAGCTCGCGGAAGATGTTGACGAGGCTGCCGGGCAGCGGCCGCACCTCGGGCGCGACCGAGAACGACAGTCCCACCGCGTGCCCCGGGGTCGGGTACGGGTCCTGCCCGACGATCAGAACGCGTACCTCGTCGAAGGGCTGCTGGAAGGCCCGCAGGACGTTCGGTCCGGCCGGCAGGTAGGTGCGTCCGGCGGCGATCTCCGCGCGCAGGAAGTCCCCCATCCCGGCGATCCGCCCGGCCACCGGTTCCAGGGCCTTCGCCCAGCCCGCTTCGACGATCTCATGCAAGGGTCGTGGTGCCACGGGCGTCCACCCTACTGCCGCGACGGCGGCGGGGATCAACCCCTGCCCGGGACCGCCGGGACCGGAGGGGACCCTCCCCCGGCTCATCCGACGACCGCCGCCCGCACGCACAGCACGTCCGGCAGGTGGGAGGCCAGCAGCCGCCAGCTGTCGCCGTCGTCGGCCGACGCGTACACCTCGCCGTTGCGGTTGCCGAAGTACACGCCCGCCGGATCCGCGCCGTCGTGGCACATCGCGTCGCGCAGCACCGTGCCGTAGTGGTCCTCCCGCGGCAGACCCGCCGTCAGCGGCTCCCAGCTCCGGCCGGCGTCCGCGGTCCTGAAGACCCGGCAGCGCCGGCCCGCGGGCACCCGGTCCGAGTCGGCGTTGACCGGGAAGACGTACGCCGTGCCGCCGCGGCGGGGATGGGCCACCACCGCGAAACCGAACGTCGAGGGCAGGCCCTCGCCGATGTCCGTCCAGTGCCCGCCCGCGTCGTCGCTGCGGTACACCCCCCAGTGGTTCTGCAGGTACAGCCGGTCCGGGTCCACCGCGTCCCGGGCCACCTTGTGCACGCACTGCCCGAACTCCGGGCGCGGGTCCGGCAGGAACACCGCGGAGACCCCCGAGTTGGACGGGAACCAGCTCGCGCCGCCGTCCAGCGTGCGGAACACCCCCGCCGCCGACACGGCCACCGTCACGGCCCGCGGGTCGCGCCCGTCGGTCAGCACGGTGTGCAGGCCCTCGCCCCCGCCTCCCGGCGTCCACCGCGAGCGGGTGGGGTGCTCCCAGAGCGGCCGGACGAGGGCGAAGGACTCCCCGCGGTCCTCCGAGCGGTACAGCGCGGCCGGTTCCGTCCCCGCGTACACCACGTCCGGTTCGGCCGCGGCCGGGTGCAACTGCCAGACCCGCTCCAGCGAGGCCCCGGTGTCCTCGGGGAAGCGGACGGCGGGCCGCGCCGGTTCGGCCCAGGTGCGGCCGAGGTCGTCGGAGCGGAACACCGAGGGGCCCCAGTGCGCGCTGTCGCCGCCGGCCAGCAGCCGCGGGCGCGCGCCGCGGGTGTCGAGGGCCACCGAGTACACGGCCTGCGCGTTGAAGCAGGGACTCTCGTCGAACTCCCAGACGCCACCCCGCCGGCGCCCGATGAACAGGCCCTTGCGGGTGCCCACGGCGAGCAGTACCTCGGACATGCCGATCACCTCCGCGGCGTCCTCGTCGACGCCCTCGTCCCGGACACCCGCCAGTCTGCACCCGGCCACTGACAGTCACGTCCGGGCCGGGCCGCGTCGCAGGTCGGCGCCGGTGCGGCGGCCACCGGGCGGCCGCGGCGGCCGCCGCGGCCGCGCGAAGGGCCTCAGACGGTGCCCGGCAGCGCGCGGTCCACGATCGCGTCGATCCCGGCCGCCGCGGGCAGCGTGCCGAAGGCGTGTCCCCAGTCGCCGCCGAGCCGTGTCGCGCAGAAGGCGTCGGCGACCGCGGGCGGGGCGTGCCGGACGAGGAGGGAACCCTGCAGGGTCAGGGCGGTGTGCTCCACCAGCCGGCGGGCGCCGGCCTGCGACCCCTCGGCCAGCAGGTCCCTCAGCCGCGCCACGGCCGCGTCCAGGCGGGCGTCCGCCCCCCGGCTCAGGTCCAGTTCGCCGAAGAGCGCCTGTGCCGTGGCGGGGTCCCGGCCGAGTGCCCGCAGCACGTCGAGAGCGTTGACGTTCCCCGAGCCCTCCCAGATCGACAGCAGCGGGGCCTCGCGGTAGTGCCGGGGCATGCCCGACTCCTCGACGTAGCCGTTGCCGCCCAGGCACTCCAGGGCCTCGGCGGTGAAGGCCGGCCCCCGTTTGGTGACCCAGTACTTGCCCACCGCGGTCGCGATCCGGCGGAACGCGGCCTCCCCGGCGTCCCCGCGCACCGCACGGTCGGCGGCGCCGGCCAGGCGCAGGGTGAGGGCGGTGGCGGCCTCGGACTCCAACGCGAGATCGGCCAGGACGTTGCGCATCAGCGGCTGGTCCACCAGCCGGGCCCCGAACGCGCTGCGGTGCCGCACGTGGTGCCCCGCCTCGACGAGCGTCTTGCGCATCAGCGCCGCCGACATCGTCACGCAGTCCAGCCGGGTGCAGTTGACCATCTCGATGATGGTCTTTACCCCCTGCCCCTCCGGGCCGACCAGCCAGGCCACGGTCCCGTCGAACTCGGGTTCGGAGGAGGCGTTGGACCGGTTGCCCAGCTTGTCCTTCAGCCGCTGGATGCGGAACGCGTTGCGCGTCCCGTCGGGCAGCACGCGCGGCACCAGGAAGCAGGACAGGCCCCCCGGAGCCTGCGCCAGCACCAGGAACAGGTCGCACATCGGCGCCGACGTGAACCACTTGTGCCCGCGCAGCGTGTACACGCCGGGTTCGGCGGTCGGCGCCGCCGTGGTGGTGTTGGCCCGGACGTCGGAGCCGCCCTGCTTCTCGGTCATCCCCATGCCCGCCAGCAGCCCGCGCTTCTCGGTCGGCACGCGCAGGCCCGGCTCGTACTTCCGGCTGGTCAGCAGCGGCTCGTACAGCTCCGCCAGCTCCGGCCGGCGGCGCAGGACGGGCACCGCCGCGTACGTCATGGACGTCGGACAGCCGTGCCCCGCCTCGGTGTGGCCCCACACCAGTCCTCCCGCGGTGCGGGCGACGTGCGCGCCGGGCCGGTCGTCCGCCCAGGGCGCGGCGGCCAGCCCCTCGGCGACGGCCGCGCGCATCAGGTGGTGCCAGCTCGGGTGGAACTCGACCTCGTCGATCCGGTGCCCGTACCGGTCGTGCGTGCGCAGTTCGGGCTCGTGCCGGTTGGCCTGGTCGCTCCACTCCTGCACCTGTGCGCTGCCGGCCAGCCCGCCGAGCCGCCGCAGGTCCTCCTCGGCCCAGCCGGCGCCCTCCCGGCGCAGGCCCTCCAGCAGGGCGGTGTCGTCGGACGCGTCGTACGGGGCCGGGGGAGGGGGCTGGTTGACGACGTCGTGCGTGGCGTGCCCGCCGTCCTGTCCGCCGAAGTCCGGGTGCCGCTCGTCCACAGGTGTCGTGACCATGCGCCGAGTGTTGCACTTCTCCCACGGTTGCAGCAATGATGCAACGAACGGTGCGCCGTACAGTACGGATCCATGCGGATGGACGACCCGGGACTCCCGGACGACCTGCGGCCGCGCCCCCTGTCCGCGCGGTCGGTCGTGCTGAGCCTGCTGCTCGGCACGCACCCGCCGCAGCTCCCGGCCCGGGAGCTGCGGCGGCTCGTGGAGGGCTTCGGCGTCGGCGGATCCACCCTGAGGGCGGCACTCAGCCGGATGGTCGCCGCGGGCGACCTGCTGCGCACGGACGCCGGTTACCGCCTCAGCGACCGGCTGGCGCGGCGCCAGCACCGCCAGGACGAGGCCGTGCGGCCCCGCACGCGCGAGTGGGACGGGGACTGGGAGATGGTCGTCGTCACCGCGACGGGCCGCGGCCCCGCCGAACGCGCGGACCTGCGCGCGCGGTTGACCGCCCTCCGGCTGGCCGAACTCCGGGAGGGCGTCTGGCTGCGCCCCGCCAATCTGAGCCGCCCCCTGCCCGCCGCCCTCGACCGGGTGGCCCTGCGCTGCACCACCCGGCCCGCCGGACCCGCCGGGGAGCTGGCCGCGGACCTCTGGCCGCTGGACGCCTGGTCCGCCGCGGCCCGCGCGCTCCTCGCCGGCGCCGACCGCGCCGCCCGCCCCGCCGACCGGCTCGCCCTGTTCGCCGCCGCGGTGCGCCATCTGCTCGCCGATCCGGTCCTGCCGGCCGGCCTGCTGCCCGCCGACTGGCCCGGTGACGCGCTGCGGGCCGCGTACGCCGACTACCGCGGGGAGCTGGCGGGACGGGTGCGCGCGGGGGCGGGCGGCGCGTGACGCGACGGCCGTAGGGAGCGCCGCGCGGCGCTCCCTACGGCCGTCCTCGCCGTGGGGGACCGTCCCGGGACCGCCGGCGGGCGGGGCCTGCCGGCGGGCGCGGGCTACCGGTAGGTGATGTCGGACGACGCGTACTTGCAGTACGTGCCGTCGGGGCCCGAGCCGTTGCTGCTCGGCTCCTTGCCGCTGTTGTTGCCGATGTACTTCTGGCAGGGGACGATCTTCCTGCTGCCGTCCCCGATGATCGTGATGTTCCGCAGGGTCGCGCTGTCGCCGTAGTTGGTGTTGATGCCGGCCAGCCTGCCGCCCTTCCAGGTCACCTCGATGCCGTTGAGGTTGATCGTCCGCTTGTACTGCGTGGAGCAGTTGCCGCAGGAGCGGACGAAGGTGCCGAAGTTCTGCACCGCGAAGTTCGACACGTTCAGCGTTCCGGCGCCGTTGAACTGGAAGACCTTGTCGCTCGCCTCCCTGGCTCCGCCGCCGCTGACGGTGTAGACCGCCGACGACGACTTGCCCTTGAACGTGGCGGCGTCCTCGCCGACGTCCTCCCACCACACGTTCTGCAGCGTGCAGGAGCCCAGGCAGTGGATGCCGTCGGCCGCGGGGGCGCCCAGGATCACGTTCTTCAGGACCGCGCCGTCCGCCAGTTCCAGGATCGGGCCCTGGTCCTCGTCCTGGCCGCCCGAGCCCAGGTCGCCGGTGCCGTACAGGCGCTTCATCCCGTAGTCCTTGGTGCCGGACACGGAGAGGGTGGAGGAGACGCCCTGGCTGCCGTTGGGGGTCGGCCAGGTGGCGGCGTCGGCCGGGGACGACCCGATGGACATGAGCATGCCAACAGAGAGTCCGAGGGTGGCCAGTGCGCCCATCGGCGTCCGCCCGCGGGTGCGTGGCCGTGTCGCAGAAGTCATGCCGTTCCTTCTGTCGTGGTGTGGGGGTGTCGGAGCCCTCCGGTGCCCGCGCGTGTGTCCCGGGGCGCCCGAGTGCTCATGTACGTGAACATTCATCGTCCGGATGGCGTGAAGGGGTCACGTCGCTGAACGGAACGTATGGGGTAAGCGCTTTCTGGTCAATGCCCTGCGCCTGTCACATTCAGCCACTCCTGCACGGGAGAGCGCGTGCCCCGACCCCGTCCTCCGGGGTCTTCCCCGGGAACGGCGGTGGGGGGGGGGGGGGGGGGGGGGGGGGGGGGGGGGGGGGGGGGGGGGGGGGGGGGGGGGGGGGGGGGGGGAGGGGGGGGGGGGGGGGGGGGGGGGG
>NZ_JBVITR010000085.1:7842-16387 GCF_055574875.1 Streptomyces sp. NPDC034670 | reverse complement strand
CCACCGGGCGGGCACCGTCAAGGGCCTGACCGCCGAGATCGGCGCCTCCGTCACCGCCGGCGCCGTCCTCTGCGAGATCAAGGACTGACCCGGACTCCCGTCCCGGCTCCGAGCCCCGGCCGGACCACCGGCCGGGGCCGGGAGTGCCGGAGAGCCCGTGGGTGAACTCAGCCGACGGGCCACCCGGCCACCTGGCTCCTGGGCGGATCCGGTTCCAGGGGCTGGACCTGTCCGTTGTGGATGACGCCCCGCCAAGCGCCGCACTCCTGCCCGAGTCCTTCGATGAACTCCTTGAAGCGGCCGAGTTCCGCCCGGACCACCCGGGGCGTCGCACCGGCTCGGGCCAGGACGCGGCCCTTGACCCCGTGCGGCTCGAAACGCACGCGCAGGACGATCTCGGTACGGTCCGGGGCCAGCCTCCGGAACGCCACCTCGCCCCGATGACCGGTCCGCCGGTCGAGGCCGCGCCAGACGACGAGCGCGTCGGGCCGCTGCTCCACGATCTCCGCCGTGAACTCGTGGCGCACCGGGCCGGCCCCGATCACCCAGCGCGTGAGGTTGGGCCGGAGCTGTTCGACCTCCTTCACCACGGACATGAAGCGGGGGAAGACCTTGAACTGCGTCCACTGGTTGTAGGCGGTGTGCACGGGAACCGCGACTTCGATCGACTCTTCAACGGAATTGATGGCTGCACGCATGGTCCCGCCTGTCGTCGGGCGCTGCCGCTGTCATCGGCACTGCTGCCCTCACAGTGTCACCGCCCACCCGCCGGTCCGCCACCACGGGGCCGGGCGCGCCCTCGCGCCCACGGCGCCCGCCCGGGCGTCCCCGCACCGCACGGCGGGCCCGTGCGGGGCACCCCGAATGGCGCCCTCGGGCCTTCCGGGGAAGGATGGCCGCACATCGCGCATCACCGGACACCTGGGTGACCGGCGCGAGCCGACGGCCCGGCCGGACCGCTCTCCGCGCCCGCCGCGCCTAGGCCGTCGGGTCCGCACGGACCACCGCCCCGTGCCCGAGCGGTCTCGCGCCACGCCCCGGAGAGCCCGACCGCGCACCGAGCGGCACGAGCGGGTCGACGGGTCGCACGCGGCCCGGAGGCCGGGCCGCGTCCGGGAGACGGGGAAGCGGCGACCGCCGCGGAAGACACGGGGCGCCCTCCAGGCGGGGCGCGAGACCGAGAGAGCCGGAGCGTCCGGTCGAGAGGGAGTCCGATGCCGAAGCGACCCGGTGATGGTTCCGAGGACCCGCTCACCGTGACACCGCCCAAGAAGTGGGCGGCGGGAGTACCGGCGGTGGTGCACGCGCTGGAGTACTCCCTCGAGCAGACCTCCCCCCTGCGCACCGGGGAGACACTGCTGACGATGAACCAGGTGGGCGGCATCGACTGTCCCGGCTGCGCCTGGGCCGACCCCTCCCCGGGGCACCGGCACCGCAACGAGTACTGCGAGAACGGCGCCAAGCACATCAACGACGAGGCGACCACACGGCGCATCACCTCCGACTTCTTCCGCAGGCACCCGGTCTCCGCCCTCGCCCGGCGGTCCGACATGTGGCTCAACGACCAGGGACGGCTCACGGAGCCGATGGTCAAGCGGCCCGGCTCCGACACCTACGAGCCGATCAGCTGGCACGACGCCCTCGGGCTGCTCTCCGCGGAGCTGACCTCCCTCGACTCGCCCGACGAGGCCGTTTTCTACACCTCGGGCAGGGCCAGCAACGAGGCCGCCTTCGTGCTGCAGCTCTTCGCCCGGGCGTTCGGCACCAACAACCTGCCCGACTGCAGCAACATGTGCCACGAGTCCAGCGGCTTCGCCCTGCACGAGACCCTGGGCACCGGCAAGGGCACGGTCAGCCTGGAGGACATCCACCACGCCGACCTGATCTTCGTGGTGGGCCAGAATCCCGGGTCGAACCACCCCCGGCAGCTCTCCGCGCTGGAGCGGGCCAAACGGAACGGCGCCCGCGTCATCGCGGTGAATCCGCTGCCCGAGGCGGGACTGCTGCGGTTCAAGAACCCGCAGAAGGTGCGCGGGGTGATCGGACAGGGCACCCGGATCGCCGACCGGTTCCTGCACATCCGCGGCGGCGGGGACCTGGCGCTGTTCCAGGGACTGAACCGGCTGCTGCTGGAGGCCGAGGACGCCCGGCCCGGTCAGGTCCTGGACCACGACTTCATCCGCACGCACACCGACGGGTTCGAGGACTTCTCGCGGCACGCCCGCACCGTCGGGTGGGACGACATCCTCACGGCGACCGGTCTGACCCGCGAAGAGATCGAGCAGGTCTGCGACGACGTGCTGCGCAGCGAGCGCGTCATCGTCTGCTGGGCCATGGGCCTGACGCAGCACAAGCACGCCGTCCCCACCATCCGGGAGATCGTGAACTTCCTGATGCTGCGCGGAAACCTCGGCAGGGCGGGCACCGGGGCCTGTCCCGTGCGCGGGCACAGCAACGTGCAGGGCGACCGCACGATGGGCATCTGGGAGCAGATGCCGGACTCCTTCCTGGACGCCCTGCGGCGGGAGTTCGGCTTCGACCCGCCGCGCGCCCACGGACTGGACTCGGTGAACGCGATCAGGGCGATGCGCGAGGGCCGGATCAAGGTCTTCCTGTCCCTCGCCGGCAACTTCGTCCGGGCCGCCCCCGACAGCGAGGTCACCGAGGAGGCCCTGCGCTCGTGCCGCCTGACCGCGCACATCTCCACCAAGCTCAACCGGTCGCACACCGTGTGCGGTCGCACCGCGCTGATCCTGCCGACCCTGGGCCGCACCGAACGGGACTTCCAGGCCGGCGGCGAGCAGTTCGTCACTGTGGAGAACTCGATGAGCGAGGTGCACACCTCGCGCGGACGGCTGGAGCCGGCCTCCCCCCTCCTGCTCAGCGAGGTCGCCATCCTGTGCCGGCTCGCCCGCCGCACGCTCGACGGCACGGGGAACATCCCGTGGGACGCCTTCGAGGCCGACTACGGGACGATCCGGGACCGTGTCTCCCGCATCGTCCCGGGACTGCACGACTTCAACCGGCGCGTGGTGCGCCCCGGCGGCATCAGGCTGCCCAACACGGTCAACGAGGGCGTGTTCCAGACACCGGTCGGCAAGGCGCGGTTCACCTGCAACGCCTGGGACATGCCCCGGGTCCCCGAGGGGCACCTGCTGCTGCAGACCCTGCGCTCGCACGACCAGTGGAACACCGTCCCCTACACGACCGACGACCGTTACCGCGGCATCCACGGCAGCCGCCGGGTCGTCCTCGTCAACCGGGCGGACCTGACCGGACTGGACCTCGGCGAGGGCGACCGCGTCGACCTGGTCAGCGTGTGGACGGACGGCACCGAGCGGCGCGCCGGGGACTTCCAGGTCGTCGCGTACCCGGCCAAGCGCGGCTGCGCCGCCGCGTACTACCCCGAGACCAACGTCCTGGTGCCGCTCGACAGCGTGGCGGAGATCAGCAACCAGCCCGCCTACAAGGGCATCGTCGTCCGCCTGGAGCCCGCCCGCCCCCGGCCCGTCCCGGCGTCGGACCGGAGGTGACCGGCACCGCCCCCCGTGGCCCGGAGGCCGGCCGCCGCGGCGTCACTTGATCAGGGCGTTGGCCGCGATGATCACCAGGCCGATCAGCGCGTCGGCGGCTCCGGCCCGGAGCGAGGCCGCCCACCCGCGGCCCGCGCCGCGCGCGGTCCGCACCCCCCAGCCGGCGAGCAGCAGGGTGTTGAGCAGCAGCGCGGCCTCCACCGCCTCGCTCTCCGACCACCAGGAGGGCACCGCGGTCAGCAGCAGCACGACGGTGGGAGCGGCCGCCGCGACGACCGGCCACTCGGCGAGCATCGCGCGCAGCCCGATCCGGGCGCCCTTCCCGGCGCCGCCGCGGTCCCCCGACATCCGGTGCGCGACCACGTGGGCGTAGCCGTGGGCGGCCGCGGAGGCGAGGGCGGTGAGCAGGACCCACAGCGCGTCCGATCCGGGGTCGGACGCCTCGCCGGGGGAGTCGAGCGCGGCCGCCAGCGCACTGGCCAGGACGAGCCCGTAGACGCCGCTGAACAGCGTCGCTTCCGCCGGGCGCCGGCCCGGCGCCTGCCGCGGGCCGGCCGGCCGGGGGAAACGGTGGGCACGGTCGTGCATCGCTACAGCCTCCGCGGGAAGGGCACGCAACATGCCGGTGCGGCACAAACCGGATGATAGGTGTCCGGCCGCGCGCACGGACCGCAGCCCCGGCCGCCGGTGGTTCCCCGGCGCACCGGAAGGGCGCCCGCCGGGCTTCGGCCGGGCCGGGCGCCCCTTTGCCGCGGCTAGAAGAAGCCGAGCTTCTTCGGCGAGTACGACACGAGGAGGTTCTTCGTCTGCTGGTAGTGGTCCAGCATCATCTTGTGCGTCTCCCGGCCGATCCCGGACTGCTTGTAGCCGCCGAACGCCGCGTGCGCCGGGTAGGCGTGGTAGCAGTTCGTCCAGACGCGGCCCGCCTGGATGGCGCGGCCGGCGCGGTAGGCCGTGTTGATGTCGCGGGTCCACACGCCCGCGCCGAGGCCGTACGACGTGTCGTTGGCGATCTCGATCGCGTCGTCGAAGTCGTCGAACGAGGCCACCGAGACGACGGGGCCGAAGATCTCCTCCTGGAAGACACGCATCCGGTTGTCGCCCTCGAAGATGGTCGGCCGCACGTAGTAGCCGCCCTTCAGATCGTCGTCGTACTCGGCGCGTTCACCGCCGGTGAGGACCTTGGCGCCCTCCCGCCGGCCGATGTCGATGTAGGAGAGGATCTTGGCCAGCTGATCGGCGGAGGCCTGCGCGCCGATCATCGTGTCGGTGTCGAGCGGGTGCCCGGGCTTGATCAGCTCGGTGCGGGCGACGGCCGCGGCCAGGAAGTCGGGGTAGTGGCCGCGCTGGATCAGCCCGCGCGAGGGGCAGGTGCACACCTCGCCCTGGTTCAGCGCGAACATCGTGAACCCCTCGAGGGCCTTGTCGCGCAGCTCGTCGTCCTTCTCCCACACGTCGTCGAAGAAGATGTTCGGCGACTTGCCGCCCAGTTCCAGCGTGACCGGCTTCAGGTTCTCGGCCGCGTACTGCATGATCAGCCGCCCCGTGGCCGTCTCGCCGGTGAAGGCGACCTTCGCCACCCGCGGACTGGAGGCGAGCGGCTTCCCGGCCTCCGGCCCGAAGCCGTTGACGATGTTCAGCACGCCCGGCGGCAGCAGGTCGGAGACGAGGCTCAGCCAGTAGTGGATGGAGACCGGCGTCTGTTCGGCGGGCTTGAGGACGACCGCGTTGCCCGCGGCGAGGGCGGGCGCGAGCTTCCACGCCGCCATCAGGAGGGGGAAGTTCCACGGGATGATCTGGGCGACGACGCCCAGCGGCTCGTGGAAGTGGTAGGCGACCGTGTCCTCGTCGACCTCGCTGAGCGCCCCCTCCTGGGCGCGCACCGCGCCGGCGAAGTAGCGGAAGTGGTCGACGGCCAGCGGGATGTCGGCCGCCAGGGTCTCCCGCACGGGCTTGCCGTTCTCCCAGCTCTCCGCGACCGCGAGCGACTCCAGACGGGCCTCCATGCGGTCGGCGATCTTCAGCAGGACGTCGGACCGCTCGGTCGCCGGTCTGCGCCCCCAGCCGGGCGCGGCCGCGTGGGCCGCGTCGAGCGCCGCCTCGACGTCCTCCGCCGTGCCGCGCGCCACCTCGGTGAACGGCTGCCCGTTCACCGGGCTCGGGTTCTCGAAGTACCGCCCCTTGACCGGCGGCACGTACTCCCCGCCGATGAAGTGGTCGTAGCGGGGCTGGTAGGAGACGATCGCGCCCTCGCTCCCGGGCGCCGCGTAACGGGTCATGCGGAACTGCCTCCTTCAGCGGTGCCGCCCGCCGTCGGGCGGCTTCGCGCCGGAGCGTAGGGACGCGGACGTTGCACCCACGTTGCGGGCGGCGGCGCTACCGGCCCGCGGAGCGGGACCGGCCGTCCGGGGCCGCCAGCTCCGATTCGAGCGCGGCCAGCCGGGCCCGGTTCGACGCCGTCGGCCGGGCCGCGGCCAGGGCCCGCCACACCTCCAGGTCCTCCTCGCCCCACGGCGCGTGGGCCCAGTCGGCCAGCAGGTCGGGATCCGAGCCGGCGATCAGTGCCGCCCGCAGGCCGTCGGCGAGGCGGCGCCTGAGCCGTACGACCGCCGGTGCCCGGGAGGCGGGCAGCAGGGGGCCCGCGTAGGCGGCCAGGGCCGTGGTGACCGCGCCGGCCGCCAGCCGGCGTTCGACGACGGCGACGTCCGACTCCGGTGGCGCCGTGAGCCGGTAGGGGCGCGACGCGAGCAGCCCCGGGCCGATCACCTGACGCAGCCGGGCGAGTTCCGCGCGCACCGTCACCGGCGTCACCGACTCGTCCTCGTGCAGGGCGCACAGCAGTTCGTCACCGGTCAGGCCGTCGGGGTGCCGGGCCAGGAGGACGAGGATCTCGCTGTGCCGGCGGCTGAGCCGGATCCTGCGGCCCCCTGCCGTCAGGACGGCCCGGTCGCGGCCCAGCGCCGCCAGTCCGGGCCCGCCGGCGTCCGGGCGTCCCGGGGCGAGCAGCGCCAGCTGGGACTCCGCCGCGCGGGCCACGGCCTGCACGAACCCCAGACTGTGCGGGTGGGCGAGGTTGTCCCCGCCGGTGATGTCCACGGCACCGAGCAGCCGCCCGGTGCGGGGGTCGTGCACGGGGGCCGCCGCGCACGTCCACGGCTGCACGCGCCGCGCGAAGTGCTCGGCCGCGAACACCTGGACCGGACGGCCCACGGCGACCGCCGTGCCCGGCGCGTTCGTCCCGACCGCGCTCTCCGCCCACCGCGCGCCCGGCACGAAGTTCATCCGCCCCGCCCGCCGCAGCACCGAGGGGTGCCCCTCGACCCACAGCAGCCTGCCGTGCGCGTCGCACACCGCCAGCAGGTGCCGGCCGTCGGAGGCGAACGTGCCCATCAGCTCCCGGAACAGCGGCATCACCCGAGCCAGCGGGTGCTCGGCGCGGCAGGCCCCGAGGGCGCCGTCCGTCAGTTCGACGTCGGCGGTGCCGTCCGGATGGACCCCGGCGCGTGCCGAGCGCCGCCACGAGTCGGCGACCACACCGCGCACCGGGCGCGGCACCGTGCCGGCCTCGGTGAAGGCCTCGTGCGCCCGGTGCAGCACGCGTACGCGCTCGGCGGGGTCGGTCCCCGGCTCCAGGGCCACCCAGGGATCGGTCAACGCGGCCTCCCGCAGGGCGATGCACCGGAGGACATCGTCGCCCGGGGCGCGCGCGGCGACAACCGTTCCGGCACGGGGACGGTGCCGGGGCGCGTCGTACGGCCCGTCCGTGGCGGCGGCCACGGCTGCGGGCCGTACGACGCGCCCCGGGCCGGGAACGGCAGGGGAGAGGCCAGGGCGAGGCGCCCTGCCGGGAGGCGGTCACCCGCCTCGGTCCGCGAGGGACGGCCGCCGGCACCGGAGCCGCGCGGCCCGCCGCCGTCACGGCCTCACCCGGGCCCCCGTCCGGCCGTCGAGGGGGATGCCCAGCCGGCCGGCCACGGCGGTGAGGGCCGTTCCCAGCGGGAGCGCGACCCGGGTGACGGCGTGCCGGTCGCCCCGGGTCGGGTCCCGGTTGACGATCAGGACCGGCTTCCCGTCCCGGGCCGCCTGGCGGACGAACCGGAGCCCGGACATGACCGTCAGCGAGGAGCCCAGGACCAGCAGCGAGGACGCCTCGCGGACCAGCGCGCGGCAGTGCTCGACCCGCTCCGGCGGGACGGTCTCGCCGAAGAACACCACGTCCGGCTTGAGGATGCCGCCGCAGACCGCGCAGGGCACCACGCGGAAGTCCCCGACCTGTTCGTCGGTGAGGTCGGCGTCGCCGTCCGGGTTGATTCCGGCGGCCACCGGCGCGAAACCCGCATTGGCCTCCTCCAGCCGCCGGGCGAGTTCACGGCGCGGGCCGAGGGCGCCGCAGGAGAGGCAGACGACCCGGTCCAGGCTCCCGTGGAGCTCCACGACGTCCTCGCTGCCGGCGGCCTGGTGCAGGCCGTCGACGTTCTGGGTGATCACGCCCGAGAGCAGGCCGTGCCGCGCGAACGCGGCCACGGCCCGGTGTCCGGCGTTGGGGCGGGCGCGGCCGAAGGTGCGCCAGCCGAGGTGGCTGCGCGCCCAGTAGCGGCGCCGGGCCCGGGCGCTGGCGGTGAAGTCCTGGTAGGTCATCGGGGTGTGCCGGCTCAGGCTCCCGCCCTCGCCCCGGTAGTCGGGGATGCCCGACTCGGTGGAGATGCCCGCCCCGCTGAGCACCAGCACACCGCCGGTGCCCAGCGCGCGGGCGACCGGCTCCAGGTCCGTGGTGCCCGGCGGCAGGTCCTTCGGGGGAACCCAGTTCAAGGTGGGGCGCGTGCGCATGCCGCCAGGGTACGGAACGGGGCTCCCCGGGGCGTGGGGAGCGGGAGCGGGGCCAGGGAGCCCCGGGAGTCGTCGCCCGGCCGGGGGGGGGGGGGGGGGGGGGGGGGGGGGGGGGGGGGGGGGGGGGGGGGGGGGGGGGGGGGGAAGGGAGGGGGGGGGGGGGGGGGGGGGGGTGGTGGGGGGGA
>NZ_JBVITR010000085.1:0-7833 GCF_055574875.1 Streptomyces sp. NPDC034670 | reverse complement strand
GTGTTCGTGGCCACGTCCCAGGAGTAGAGGGGGGTTGCCCCCGGGGGGTGGAGGAAGGGGAGGGGGCCACAGACCCCCCGGGCTTCCCCCCCCCCCCCCCCCCCCCCGGCCCCCCCCCCGCCCGCCGGCCAGGCACGCGTTCGTCAGGCGGCTCGGTGGATGACGAGCTTGAACTCCGCCAGGACGATGTTCCGCGCCACACCGTCGTCGTGGGTGGCCCGCACGGCGAGCGGGACGGCCGGGTCGACGAAGACGCCCCACTGCTTCGTCCAGCACTGCATGCCGGGACTCGGCGACCGGTGCTCCGTCGCCGTGGTGTCGTCGGGATTCGGGGTGAGGCCGAGCGGGTCCCGGACGAACTGGTCCCGCAGTTCGTCGTACCCTCCCGCCTCCCACTGGATCATCGCGTGGAGGACGCCCCAGCCGACCGTACTGGGCCATATCAGCCCGGACCGGTCGTCCGCGTCCCAGTTCGTGATCACGTACCCGTCCGGTTGGTCGACCTGATGCATGGCGAACCGGTCGGTGGACTCGGCGCTCCCGAACGGGAACCTGATGACCGTGTAAGGGCTGTTCGCCGGGATGGACTGCGGTGTGTTCCGTTTCAGGGAGCACACCTGCACCCCGGGCGAAGCCGTCGCGTCGGTGGACATGCTCCAGGGCTGCCCGTCACCGGCCGGTTCGATGTCGGCCCCGCCCCTCCGGTGCGGAGGGGCGGGAACGGAAAGGGGTTCCCGGGCCGGGGGCGACGAGGGGAGTTCCCCGCGCGAACCACCCCCTGTGGCACGTGAGTTCGATCGACGCGTGCGAGCCGGCACCCGTTTCCCGGCCCGCCCCGGAGGACCCGGGCGAACGGGGCTCCCTCCCGGCCGGAGCAGCCGCCACGCCCCCTTCGGCGCCGCCCGCGATCGCGTGCGGTGAAACCGGGCAACCGGGGTACTGGCAGGGCGACGCGTGACGGAACGGTCGGGAGGGTGACGGTGGGTTCGGTGAGTCAGTTGCGGCAGCTCAGGGCCGTGTACGCGGGTGGTGTGGTCGCCTGGACCTTCTGTCTGTTGCTGACCATGGTCCAGGGCGACGGATCGGCACGGCAGACGGTGGTGCTGCTGGGGCTGCTCGCCGTCTTCCTGGTCCTGCTGCTGTGGTCGACCTGGTGCCTCTGGGAGGCCGGGGCGCGCCGCCCGGCGGCCCGGGCCGGGAGCACGGCGAACACACAGGTCGAGCGACCCTAGCGGGGCGACGGCCGGCACGGCGCGGACCCGCGGGGCGGAGAAGGGCCCGGCTCGGCCCCGCCCGGCGGACCGTCCGGGGATCCCGCCGCCGGGCCGGGACGGACCGAAGGGGAGCGAGGCCGTGAGGACGCACGTCCTGCGCCGGTGCCGGGCGCGTTCACCGGCGGGGGACGGAACCGGCCAGGAGGGGCGGGCCCGGTTCACCCGGACCGGCGGACACGTTCCCCCGGCCGGTTCCGCGGGGCGGAGTGCCGGCGCACCGTCCGCCGGTGCGCGGACGGACAGCGCGCCGCGGCCGTCCGCGCGCAGCGGGGGTCCGTCCGGGAAGGCCCCGTGGACGCACCCCGTCGATCCCGACGGTCCTCCTCGTGGTGCTCCCTCCCTGCCACCGGCCCCCGTGCCGGGGTGTCCGGCGGACGACCGATGTCGTCGGAATGCCGGGACCGACCGCGGGGCGGGCGCCCATGGGCAGGGCCCGCGCGCTCGCTCGGGCGTACCGACGCTTCGGTGGGGCCGACGCCGCCGGGACGTCACCGCCGTACGAGCGCGTCGCCGTCGCCCTGAGCGAGTCCGACGAGGCGCCGCGCGCCATCGGGACGGCACCGGCGCGCAAGCGGCACCCCGCGGTGGTCCTCGCCGCCTTGCGCGCCCTCGCCGGGCGCGCTCCGGGACTCGCCGCGGACGGCGACGCCGCGGCCGACCGGGCGGTGGCGTGGGTGTCGGCGGAGGGGGCGCAGTCGGGCCGGCGGTACCGGCACTCGGCGATCCCCGCGCCTGCGGTCACGGCGTCATCGGCCCGGCGGTGCCCGACCGGTCGGCCCCGCGCGCCGAAGCCGTCGGCCGCTGCTGGTCGCAGGGCCGCTCGCCGGCGTGGCCGGCACGTTCCTGACGTCCTGCCGGATCGATCGAACGGCGCCGTCCCCCTCCTGCCGTCTGTCCCCCACGGGGTTCCACGCAAGTCCCGTTGGGCGACGCGGGCGAATCACGGGACGCGCCGACCCATTTCCGACAAATATGACTATAAGACATGTGTTATTAGGTTATGAACTCACATACCCGGCGCACCGTGCTCGGTGCCTCGATCACGGCCATCGGCTCGGGAGTCCTGGCCGCCTGTTCCGGGTCCGGCTCGCCCTCCGGACCCGGCCCGCACTCCGCGTCCGGTTCGCCCTCCGGGAACGGCACCCGATCGGCCGCCGGGAGCCCCGGTCACCACGGCGGTGGTTTCGTCCCCAAGGGGCCCGAGGGATACGTGAACCCGTCCGACCCCGAGGTCCTCGCCGCCGAGAGGAGACGCGGGCCCGGCCCCCTGCGCACGTTCACCCTGACCGCCACCGAGACGACCCTCGACCTGGGCGGGCGGACCGTCAAGTCCTGGGCCTACGGAGACGAGCTGCCCGGCGAGGAGATCCGGATCACCGCGGGCGACATCCTCGATCTCACGCTCGTCAACCACCTGTCCGTGACGACGACGCTGCACTCGCACGGTATCCGTCTGCGCTGCGACATGGACGGCGTACCGGGCCTGACCCAGCAGTCCGTCAAGCCCGGCGCGGACTTCACCTACCGCTACGCCGTGCCGCACCCGGGCACGTACTGGGTGCACTCGCACTCGGGAATGCAGCTCGACCGCGGCCTGTACGCTCCGCTGATCGTCGAGGACCCGAAGGAGCCGCTGTCCTACGACAAGGAGTGGGTCGTCGTCCTGGACGACTGGCTGGACGGCGTGAGCGGCTCCACTCCGGAGGGCGTGCTCGCGCAGTTGCACCACGGCAGGGAGATCCCGATGGACATGGGGGAGAGCCCCGCCCCTGACGGCTCCGGCCACGGCGCGTCCGCCGGCACGCACGGCACGGCCTCCGGCGAGCCCGCCGGTCCCTCCCGCGTCCTGCGGAGGGGGCACAGCCGCCTGCTGCGCAGCGGGGGCGGTCACGTCGACCACCCGCTCTACCTGGTCAACGGCCGCATCCCCGGAGCCCCTTCGGTCTTCCGGGCCCGCCCCGGGGACCGGATCCGGTTGCGCATCATCAACGCCGGGAGCGACACGGCCTTCCGGGTGGCACTCGGCGGCCACGAGATGACCGTGACGCACACGGACGGCTACCCGGTCGAGCACAAGAGGACGGACGCGCTGCTGCTGGGCATGGCCGAACGCTACGACGTGCTCGTCACCGCCAAGGACGGGGTGTTCCCGCTGGTCGCGCTGGCCGAGGGCAAGAACGGGAGGGCCATGGCGGTCCTGCGCACCGGCAGCGGGGACCCCCCTGGATGCTCCGCGTACCCCGAGGAGCTGGACGGCCGGATCGTGCCGGCCGGCCGATTGGTGCCCAAGGAGTCCGTGGCCCTCCGCGACCGTGCCCCGGACCGCCAGCTGCGCTTCAAGCTGACCGGCAGCATGAGGAGGTTCGACTGGAGCTTCGACCACCGGCCCTACTCCGTCGAACAGCGCCACCCCGTCCGGGAGGGGGAGCGGGTGCGCCTGATCGTCATCAACGCCACCCACATGTGGCACCCCGTGCATCTGCACGGCCACACCTTCGCCCTCACCGGCGCCCGTGCGGCCGGAGCCCGCAAGGACACCGCCCTGGTACTGCCGCACCGCAGAGCCGTCTTCGACTTCGACGCCGACAACCCGGGCCTGTGGATGCTCCACTGCCACAACCAGTACCACTCCGAATCCGGCATGATGACCAACCTCGGCTACCTGAGGTGACGACGGCCGCGGGGCCCGGGTGAGCCGTCACTCCCGCCGGACCTCCTTCCGCGCCCAGCCCTTCTCCGTACGCGCGTCGGTGCAGTCGGTGCAGCGGCGGCCGCAGCACCGCCACGGCATCCGTGTCCCTGTGGTCCGGGGATCCCGGGCCGGAAAGGGGCGTCCCGGCACGGGCGGGCGGAGAAACCGCTCGGCCCGCACCCGTGCGCGGGCCGAGCGGGTCGCTTCGGCATGCCGGCGCCCGACGCCGAGGGGCGGGCGCCCTTCGGCCGCCCGGCGCCGGGGCCCGCCGGGGTTCCCGGGCTTTCAGAGCATGAGCAGCAGCCGCGTGTTCGGTACGAGTTTCCGGTTCACGCTGGTGCTCTGGACGAAGATCGTGAAGTCGTCGTTGTGGTCCGGCTTGACACGGACTTCCACATCCGGCAGGCCGAGCAGGGCCCGGGCCTCGGGCCCCGTGTACACCCGGTCCGTCTTCTTCTCCAGCACCGCGATCTGCTTCCGCGCCTGTATCTTCTCCGACTTGCTCAACTGGTAGAACGCGCCACCGGTGCGGTAGGTGTGCCCGCACTCGACGACCCAGTCCCGGATCGCCGCGTCACGGGCCACCGGGATCAGCTGGTACTTCGACGGATCCACCGGGGTGAGGCCGGCCGCCTCGATGGTGTCCTTGTTGACCGCCTCCGCACCCGTGGAGAACACGGCGCGCGATCCCCGGATGCCCTGAGCGCGGCCCACCATGAACTTCTCGGTGGCCTGCCGGATGACCTGCCCGGCCTCCTCCAGGCCCTGTGTGCTCGTGGCGTCCCAGATGGCGATGTTGTCCTTCGGGAAACCGCACTGCATGGCCTCGCGCTTGCCCATCTGGTCCGGCACGAGGACGGCCAGCGTCCAGTTGTCCTCCTGGGTCGCGATCATCTCGGCCACGGCCCCGACCAGTTCCCGCGGATTCCTGGTGGGGGCGTCCGGGCAGCGGTGGCTCGCGTTCTCCTGCCCGTCGGTGAGCACGAACGTCAGGAAGCTGTGGTCGCCGTACAGTTGGGCCGTCTGCGCCAGCTCCCGCTGTGACTTCAGCGCGGCCGCCAGCAGGGCCGTCATCCCGCCGACCCGGTACAGCTGCTGCAGCGACGGCATCCGCAGCACGTCCTTGTCGTAGATGACGCACTCCACCTTGTCCGCGAAGACGTACACCGTGACGCGGGTTTCCTGGTCCAGTTCCCTCGACCGGCGGGCGAGGTAGGCGATCTGCTGGTCGGCGACCTCGACGACCTTGCGGCTCAGGTGCGACATGGACGAACTGGCGTCCAGCACGAGAGCGACGTGGTTGATGTAGTTCTGGCTTCCGGACATGACAGCTCCCCCTCTTGCCGATTCGGTGCTCCTACCGTCTCACCCGGCACTGACAATCGATCTTGGCTCCCGTACGGGACGAGGAGTCCGCCCGACCGGGGCCCCGCTGCCACGGCCACGTCCGTCACCGGGCCTCACCCTCCGTGCGGGAACCGACGTCGGCCGTGCGGGCCCGGGTGACGGGGAGGCGCGCCGAGCACGGGAACCCACGGGCGTCAGGAGGCCGGCCGACCGGGGCCGCGGCCCACGGCGGGGGCGCCGGCCCGGGGAGCGCCAGTGCCGGATCGCGCTGACGGGATGCCCTGTGCGTACGCTAATCGTGCGCTATATGTACTCGGAAAGTACGCCCTCCGTGCGTTTCTCGGTGTAAGGTACGGGCCGGGAGGTGTTGCATGTCCGAGCTGTTCGACGCGGTCGACGCCCTGGTGGCGTCCCGCTCCCCGCTGCCGTCGGTGCAGGAGCGCAAGCGGCTGCGCCAGGCGCACGGCCTGACGCTGGACGAGGTGGCCACCGCGCTGAAGGTGCGCCGGGCGACGGTGTCCGGCTGGGAGTCGGTCAAGAAGCCGGTGGAGCCGCGCGGGCCGGAACGCGAGGCGTACGCACGGCTGCTGAACAAGCTCGCGGAGCTCTACCCCGCGCCCCCGGCCACCCCGCCCGCGCCGCCGGCCGCGCTCTCCGGTCGGACCACTCAGGTCGAAACCCGGGCCGAAACCCGGGCCGGGACACAGGCTCCGTCCCCGGACCGGCCGCCCGAGGCCCCGGCCGTGGCCGCGCACGAGGACTCCCGGAGCGCCCCCGCCCCCGTTCCCGCCACGCCCGTCGAGCAGGTCGCACCGCGCCCGGCGCGCACCGCCGGGAGCACACCGGCGGCGCGGCGCCCGCGGCCACGAGCGGTGGCCCCGGCCGGCCCCCTGCGGGGCGGCGCCGACCCGCGCTTCGAGAACGGGCCGCTCGCGGTCGTCGACGTCGACACGGACGGGCAGGTCCTCGCGTACTGCCCCGGCGGCCTGGTCCTGGACGTGCCCGCCACGTCCCTCCCGGCCCTGGTGGAGTGGACGCTGAAGGAGGCCAGGCTCGGGCAGCCGAGGCTGTCCGGCCCGGGCAAGGACGCCGACCCGCTGCTCGTGCTCACCGCGGCCGCGCTGGAGCGCTACGGCCTCCCCGTGGCCCTCACCGACGAGGAGCGGCTCGCCGGGCGGATCCCGGAGAACCACAAGGCCGTCAGGCAACTGGCGCGCGCCGAATGGAAGCTCACCAAGCGCGGCTTCGGGCCGTGGGCGCGGATCTACCGCCCCGCGCAGGGCTCGGAACGGGCCTGCGTGCAGCTGTGCATCCCGTCCTGGCACGCGCTCGACTCCCGGCACTGGGGCGACGCCGCGCAGCTTCCGCCGGCCGAACTCGCCCGTGTCCTGGGCGTCTACGCCTCCCGCGTGATGACGCCGCGCGGCTCCACGGCCGTCACCGGCCTGGAGCTGATGACCGCCCTGCACCCGCCGACGCGTGCCTCCGAGCCCGGCGCCGACGGCCGTCGGCGCTCCGAGCACAACCCCGGCAGCCTGGGCGGGGACCCGGTGGACTGCGCCCCGTGCGAGGCCCCCGACGGGCACCCGCTCCTGGCGGACCTGCCGCGCTTCCACGTGCGCGGCCCGGCGGAGAAGCTGTTCGAGGAGGCGTACGACTGGGCGCGGCCGATGACCGACGACGAATGCACCCTGCGGCACCTGGTCGGCATCGACGTGAACATGGCCTTCGCCGCCGGTGCCAACGGCCTCGTCGTCGGCCTCGGCGCACCCACCCGTGTCGAGAACCCGGTGTTCGACCCGAAGCTGCCCGGCTCCTGGCTGGTCGACCTGTCCCACGTCGATCTCTCCCGGGTGAGGATCGGCAAGGACAGGTGGGCGGAGCTGGACGCCCGCCTGCTGCCCAGCCCGTTCACCCCGAAGGGCGAGCGCCCCGAGGGTCCGGCCTGGTACGCGACGCCCACCGTCGCCTATGCCGTCGAGCTCGGCTACGAGGTCCGCCCGATCGAGGCGTGGGTGCGGTACGAGAACGGCCGCTACCTGGACGGCTGGTACAACCGGCTCCGCGACGCCTACCTCGCCACGATGGCCGACCTCGGCGTGCACGCCGACATGGCACCGGCCGACTTCCTGGCGGCCATGGACGGCTACCGGGAGCGCGACCCCCAGCTGGCGATCGTCGTCTCGGCCATCAAGGCGACGGTCAAGGGCGGCCTGGGCAAGCTGCGCGAGCGGCCCCGCGGCGAGGGGTGGCGGCCGGGCCGGCCGTGGCGGGCCCTGTCCCGGCCCACCTGGCGGCCGGACATCCGCGCGGCCGTCATCGCCCGCACCCGCGTCAACCTGCACCGCAAGATCGTCAAGCACGCGGCGTTCACCGGCCGGTACCCGGTCGCGATCCTCTCCGACTGCGTGGTGTACGCCGCCGACGGCACCAGCCCGCTGGACTTCCTGCCCTACCGGGACGGCAGACCGCTGCCCGGCGGATTCAAGCTCGGCGTCAACCCGGGCCTGGTCAAGCACG
>NZ_JBVITR010000084.1:0-17217 GCF_055574875.1 Streptomyces sp. NPDC034670 | reverse complement strand
ATGACGCTTCGCTCGCTGCGCTTCCGAAGCGGCGCGGGGCTGCGCCCCGCGCAGAGTGGGTCACGCTGCGCGCGCCCTACCGACGGGCCTGCGGCCCAGGCAGCAGCAGGGATGACCGGTAGTGCTGCGTCAGTTGATGCAGCATGTGGTTTTGGCAGAACTGCCCGGTACCCTCCGGTGCTTCAAAAGAATGCATCAGATGGAGTTTGGAATGACACACCGTCCCCGGCAACGCCCGGTGAAGAAAACCGCATCACGCCTACCGGTCCCCGTTCCGACCCTGGGGGGGCAGGAATTCATGCCCGGCTCGGCGCGGCGGCGCAGCCGACGCGCCGGCGATACTCAGACGCACCCGATCCCCGAGGCCGCCGCCTGATCACGCCCGCCCCATTCCTCACTCGTTCTCTAACCGGCATGGGAGCAGTGGCAGCAGAGGGGATGTCAGCAGCCCGACCAGGCGTAAATGGCGCGTTGAGCTGCGGGATTGGAGAGGCCGGCCGAGGGGTGGCGCAACACCCAGTGCAACCCCTGGCGCAACTCCCAGCGCAACATCCAGCGCAACTGGCTTCCATACCATTCCCATAGAAGCTATTATGGGAAGCGAAGGGGGGAGGCGACCCCCCGGAACGCACAGTGATCGACGAAGGGGAGCAACGTGGAGATCAGCATTTCCGGTGGAATCGTCCGGCGGGTGCGCGGTGGTCAGGGTGCGCCCATGACGGGCCTGGCAATTCAGGCCCGAACCATCGCGGGTTTCCTGCCGCTTTTGTGCGCGCGGATGGGCGCGAAGGTCGTGCACAACTCTGACGCGAATTACACCGGAATTCGGTTCGACACCAAGGTGGGCCCGGTGGTGCTGGAAATGCCGGTGGGTGACCAGCCGTACCGTCTGGTTCACGAGTTCATCGAGCCGGACGCGCAGGGGCGCACCGAGGTGGAGATGCGGCGGTTCCCGCAGATCTACAAGCCCAACGGGATCGCACTCATGACGGCCGAGTTTCTGCGGTCGCGCGGGTTCCTGAAGTAGTCCGCCCGGGGGCGTCCCGGACGGGACGCCCCCTTTCCGTCCGGCAGCGGTGAGAGGGGAAGGGAAGTCATGGAGAGCACGCGGGTTGCGGAGCGGGCCGAGGAGGCCGGAGCGCCGCTCACGGTGGCGGAGCAGGAGCAGGCCGCTTACGCGCTGCGGGAGCTGGTGCGCGGCGTGGGCGGGCCGGACGCGCGGCGGGTGCCGCAGGAGCAGTTGGAGATGGTCCGGCCATTCTTCGAGCTGGGTTGGGTGATGGGTGTGCGTACCGGGCACACGGGTCCGGCCCTGGCCGATGTGCCGGTGGACCGCGCCACGGTGGCGCGCGCGTTCGTCCTGCTGATGGCCGAGCGGATGGCCGACCCGATGGTTGTCGCCGTCGCCCGGTGCCTGGACCCGCAGCACGCCGGGCCGGTGCTGTGGCAGAAGGTCGACTATCACGGCAGTCTGACCAGCCGTCACGGTAGCTACTGGGTGAGCGCGATTCACGCGCACGCCGACCCGTTCGGCGAGACGCCCGAGCTGCGCTACGACCTGTGCGAGATGCGCGGAGTCGTGCCCGTACCGGTGGTCAAGAACGTGCGCCGGGTGAGCATCACCCCGCTGCCCGAGTACCGCGCGATGGGGTAAAAGACCAGGTCAAAGGGGGGATTCACACACCCAGCGAAACCCCTATTATGGAATCAGTCGGGGGCGGTGGCCCCGCTCCCCGGCTCCGCAGAGATCAACACAGCGTCCGGGGGCGGTGGCCCCGCCCCCGG
The DNA here is from genome assembly GCF_055574875.1 of Streptomyces sp. NPDC034670. NCBI lineage: Bacteria > Bacillati > Actinomycetota > Actinomycetes > Kitasatosporales > Streptomycetaceae > Streptomyces > Streptomyces sp. NPDC034670. The sequence continues at coordinate 15,432 of NZ_JBVITR010000084.1, read as the reverse complement.
ACCGCCACGAAGGGGAGAGCATGACTCAGCAGTTCGCCGAGCGCGCCATGAACGTGGCCCCCACCGGTGCCCGCAACGCCGAGCTCTCGGACCTGGTCCACATCCTGGAGGACCAGAACCGCCGGAAGCTGGACGTGATCGCTCCCGCGTCCGCGCTGCGCTTCCGTGAGGGCAACGTGCACGTCGAGGGCGTGGAGTCACTGATCACCGAGGACGGGGTGACGGAGGTGGACGGGATCTACCGGCCCACCGCCGTCGCCGACGAGGGCATCTCGGACAAGCTCCGTATCCCGCTCGCCTACCTGCGCCGCATGCGCGCCGAGAACGTGCCGCTGCTGGACGAGAACGTCAACGCCTGGCTCCGCAACGACCCCGAGCGGCGTTTCATGCTCCGGGCGTTCCGGGGCGAGAACGGCCCCGGCATGCCGCCGGCCGAGGGTGTGGCCCGTGCGCTGCTGTCCGACAGCTACAAGCTGATGGACAACCTGGACATGCTGGTGGCCGCGCTGGACGGGGTGAAGCAGTCCGGGCACCCGACCCGGGTGACCGGGTGCGACCTGACCGACCGGCGCATGTACGTGCGGGTGGAGTCCAAGGCGGTCGCGGTCCAGGCCCGTGCGCTGCTGCGCGGGTACCGGTCGCCGTTCGACGGGCGCAGCGGTGACGAACTGCCGATGATCTCGGCCGGTTTCGTCATCACCAACAGCGAGGTCGGTTCCGGGGCGTACACCATCACCCCGCGCGCGGTGATCCAGGTCTGCCGCAACGGCCTGACCGAGGCCAAGGACGTCATGCGCGCCGTGCACCTGGGAGGCAGGCAGGACGAGGGCGTGATCTCCTGGTCCGGCCAGACCCAGCGCAAGACGCTGGAGCTGATCACGTCCAAGACCGCCGACGCCGTGCGCACGTTCCTGTCCCGGGAGTACGTCGAGGCCAAGGTGCGCGCGATGGAGGACGCCGCCGGTAAGGCGCTGGCCGAGCCGACGAAGACGATCGAGCACGTCACCAAGTCGCTCAGCATCGGCACCGAGGCCAAGGACATGATCCTTTCCCACTTCATCCGGGGCGGTCAGATGACGGCCGGGGGCGTGATGAACGCCGTCACCTCCACCGCGCAGACCCTCACCGACGCCGACCAGGCCGCCGCCCTCGAAGCGCTCGCGCTGCCCGCCCTCACGGCCGCCGCCGCGCACGGCTGACAGACCCCCGTGCGGGCCGGGAATCTCTCTCCCCGAGCCCGGCCCGCGCGGGCCCGCCATCCCCCAAGCGCGCAGCGCGCCCACCGGAGAAGGGAGCGCGCAGCGCGCCCGCCCCACCCCTGCCGCACAGCGCGGCTGCGCAGCAGACCGCGCGCCCACCGTCCCCCGCAAGCGCAGCGCGCGGGGGACCCCCGCCCGGGCGCGCAGCGCCCCGCCCCCTGGCTCCGGGCGCAGCCCGGAGCACCCCGCTGCGCGGGGGCGACCAGAGAGGAAGCCACCGTTCATGGCCAGGAGTTTCTACCAGCAGCCGACGCAGCAGCCGCACACGCCCTACACCATGGCGCGCGCCGCCCTTGAGTTCCTGGGGGACCAGTGGACCGCGCTGCCCGGCCCGTGGGGGACGACCGGGCACCTGCGCAGCCCGGACCGCATCCTGTTCACCGTCGGTGTGTGCGAGGCCGGACACCTCTACCTGCGCAACGACTCCGCAGGAGACAGCACCCACCTGCCGTACGACTCCAGCACCGACCCTGCGCTCATCGGCCGGGCGATCGCCGAAGCCATCGGCGGTCTGTACTGACCGGCCCCGCCAAGGAGCACGCAGCACGCCAGCCGCCGACCCGTGAGGAGCCGCATCATGCCCGTACACCCGGAACTCGTACGCCCTGCCGATGACGCCATCGCGGCCGCCATGAGCCGCGCCCTGACCGCGCTCGCCCTGGTCATCCTGGCACTCGGGGACGGGGAACACACGATCAATCTCGTGGCCGAGCGCACCGACGACACGTTCGTCCGGGGGCAGGCCGACCTCTCCACCGGCACCGATCCGGTGCGCCTGACCGTGCTGGACGAGGACGACTACGCGGTGCTGCGCACGCTGCTGGTGTTCGCGCTGGAGGGCAGCACCGTCCGGGGTGCCGTCCTGGTCGCCACCACGGCCGCCGAGCCCCGCCCTCGTGCGTGCGGCTGGACCGTACGCGGCGGGTGGCTGCACCCCATGGACACCGCCGACCTCCAGCGGGCCGTCACCCCCTGCCCCGGTGTCCCCGCCGTGCGGCGCGAGGTCTACCGCGCCCCGGCCCTGCCCCGAATCACCGACACCGACGAGGAGAGCCCCCGTGGCTGAGAAGCCCGCCGTCACCGCGCACGGCTACTGCACCAACACCGCCCCGGTCCCGGGCACCGTCCGAACGGTCAACGCCAAGAACACCAGTCCGAAGTTCTTCCACCTGCACGGCCGCCGCTACGGCGAATGCCCGTGCGGCAAGGAAGTGTCCCTGACCGAGCGGGACAACCTGCGCCGTCACAAGCCGCCGCAGGAGTAGCCCACAGCCGCCGCCCGCCCCCTCCCCGGGGGCGGCCCACCCGGCCAGGTGATCAATGGCTGAGCGCCTGCCGCCCGTCGCCGCCCTTTCCCCCCAGCCCGAAAGCGCACTGAGCGAAAGGCCCTGCCGCTCATGGACACCACAGTCAGCTGCGAACTGCACCTGCGCCTCATTCTGTCGAGTGAGTCTTCCCTGCCGGTCCGGGCGAGTCTGCGGTATGACGCGGTCGACCCCTACGCCGTGCGTGCCGCCTTCCACACCGGAGCCGAGGAAGCCGTGGAGTGGGTGTTCGCCCGCGAACTCCTCACCGCCGGCCTCCACCGCCCCGCCGGGATCGGTGACGTCCAGGTCTGGCCGTGCCGCAGTCGTGGCCTGGACGTCGTGTGTATCGCCCTGACATCCGAGGAGGGTGAGGCGCTGCTTCACGCCCCGGCGCGGGTCTTGGAGGGCTTCCTGGAGCGCACGGCCGCCGCCGTGCCGCCCGGCACGGAGCACGGTCAGCTGTGCCTCGACGAGGAGCTCTCGCGCCTCCTGGCGGAGAGCTAGGGCAAGACGTCCGCCCGTGCCGTCGCCGCAGGGTGACGGCACGGGTCGCCGGACAGCACGCCAGCGCTCCCGCCCTCTCCACCGGCCCCCAGCTCCACCGGAAGCCGTCTCCCGAAAGCCACCGCCGCGAACGCCCAGGAGGCACCGTCCATGAACCGTGACAGCCTGACCATCGAGACCCCCGCCGGCCCCGTGCACGCCACCGCAGGCCCCCTCCAGGAAGACGCCGTCGTATTCGAGCTGGGCGGCGCGATGCGCGGCCAGGTGCACGTCACCGGAACCCACCACCCTCAGCACTGGGACCGGTTCACCGCCGTGCGCGCCTGCCTCGGCCCCGTCAACGCCTATCAGGACACCGCCCCCGACGACACGCTGCCCCGCCTCGCCCGCGGCAGCAGCGGCTACCGGGGAAGCCTCAAGCTGTATATCGACGTTGTGGGCCGCCCCGAAGTGTCGGTGTACCCGATGGAGACCGCCGCCGGTCACGAGCCGTCCCCGAAGACGGCCGCGACGCTCACCACCGTCTTGCAGGCTTGCGCCGAGCACGTCATGCAGCGCGAGGACCTGCCCGCCATCCTCACCGCTTCCCGGCAGCGCGACACCCCGACCCTGCTGCGCTTCCTGGCGTGGTCGGCCGCCCACCACCAGGCCGAGGCCGCCCGCTACGAGCGGGAGGCCCGTACCGCCCGGCCCGCACTGCGCGCCGCCGTCGCCGCCTGGTGGACCGCGGCACGCTGGTTCATCGCCTGCCCGCACCCGGTGCTGCTGCTGGTGCTGGCCGACTACCCCGGCTCGCTGTCCCGCGCCGTCGCCGTCGAGCAGTGGCGGGGCCCCTACTGCCGCACCGCAGCCGCCCGTGAGCACGAGTACGCCCGCCGCGCCCAGACCGAGGCCGACTCGCTGCGCGCCCAGGCACGGGCCCGCTCACGCGGTCGCCGACCGGCCCCGGGCAGCGCGGCGCCGCAGGTAGAGCGTCCGTATTTCGTGGTCGGTCAGTGGAAGGGCGGCGGCGAGGTGGACGTCTGGCACGTCGAGGAAGCCCCGACCGACCCGGACGCCCGGGCCGACGCCCACGAGCAGCACGCCAGCGACGCCGAGACCGCTTTCGGCAGCGTCAACGTCGTCTACGCCACCAGCCCCCAGGCCGCAGCCGACCAGGCCCGCCGCGAGGCGCGCCAGACCAGCGAGCGCATCCACCCCTAACCCTTCCCCGGGGGGGGCCTGCCAGCAGGCCCCTCCGGGGGCACCCCCGCACGCATCGAAGGAATCGAAGGAAAGGTCTGATCATGCGTTGGTTGATGAGCCTGGGTGAGCGCACCCGGCCCGACGTGCCCCGGTACGCCGAATGCCCGGCCCCCGGCCAGGCGCGCGCGCTGGCCCTGGTCGACGACTTCGGCCAGCTCTTGTTCGTCCTGCGCGAGTGGCGGCAGGTCTACGGCGAGGAACTGACCGCGTGGGCAGGGCAGGTGCAGTCCGACGACATCAGCACCCTTCCCGCGGAGCTGATCGCCGCATGGGAGTGGGAGGGAGACATCATCCGCCTGGACACCGAGCGCGGCGGCTACGTGCGGGTGTCCGACTACCGCGACATGCCGGAACGCCCGAGCGTCAACGCCCGCGCCGGCACCGGTGCCCAGCTGTGGACCACCACGCCCTGACCATCCCAGCCCAGAGAGGTGATGCCGCATGACCGGCCAGCCGCGCCCGTGGCGCCCCGAGGACTTCGACGACCACTGCGAGACGTGCGGCGCCCCGCCGGGCCAGCTGTGCAAGCCGTGGTGCGACACCGGCTACACCGCCGACGACGCCCGCCGCGACGCCGTCCGGCGCCAGGAGGCCGCCGACCGCGCCCGTACCCGCCCTGCGGCTGCCCGCAGGGCGCACCGCCCCTGAATGCCCGACTGCCGCAGGAGGAGAACACCGTCATGGCCGAGGAGCTGAAGACCCAGCAGCAGTTCGACGCGTTCGCCGAGGAGGTCGCCACCGCGCTGGGAACCCACTGCCGCACCGCGCCGCTGCCCGGGTACGGGCGGGGTCTGGCCCGGCTGATCGTTGACGACGAGGACCGCGCCCTGCGGCTGTGTCAGCCCGACGCCCGCCGCCCGCAGCGGTTGAAGGTGTTCGCCGGCCTTCCGGACGAGCAGCGGGTGGCGGCACCGTCGATCCAGGTGAGCACGATCAGCGCGGCTCATGTGGCCCGCAAGATCAAGCGGCGGCTGTACCCGCTGCACGCCCAGGCCATGGAGCAGGCCGCCCAACTCACCGCCTACCAGCAGACCGAGGCACACGCCCGCCGCGCCGTCGCCGCAGCCGTGGCCGCCGCGCTCCCCGGCGCCCGCATCGAGGAAGAACATCGGCGCACCCGGATCTCCTGGCAGCACGTCCCCGGGCCCGCCGGGCAGCACCGCCCCGTCCAGGTCTACAGTCTGTCCGTGGTCGTCGGCCCCTCCGGGGAATGGGTCCAGGTCGACGCCTGCGGCCGCCCCGACTCGATGCTCCCCATGCTCACCGCCCTCACTCAGGTGCCACGGGAGTAAAAACAGCAGGTCAGGGGAGGGTTCACAGCCACTCAAAAAACCTATTATAGAAAGCGAGGTTCCGGGCACCTCCCTGGCGCCCCGCCCACGGGGCGATGCCCCGCTCTCTCGTTTCCAGCCTCAGGAGTTGCCATGCTGCGATCGCTGCGCCGCGCCCTGCGCCCGGCCCGCCTCCGCATCCCCGCCCGCCGCTTCACCGCCGGAATCGCCGCCCTGCCGCCCACCGCCCGCGAAGCATTCGGCACCAGCGTGAGCGCCGAGGAAGCCACCTCCTACAATCGCAGCCGCGTCGCCACCGCAACCGCCGTCGCCCTCTACCGCAGCGGATACCGGCTGCCGATGCCCGACGACCACCTGGACGACGCCGTGCACGCGCTGGATTTCCCGTACTCGGAGCCCAGCCCGGAGACCCGCGCCGCCATCCGCGCCGCTCTCGCCGTCCTGGACTCCGACTACACGATCACCGTCACCCGCTGACACATCCCGCCCGACCCGTGGGCCGCCGGCCGCTCCGGCGGCCCACGGGGAAAGGAGGACCGGTGTACCTGGTCACCCCCGACCCCGCTCACGGTCTGGTCGTCGCGCCCCGCTCCAGTGACGACCTCACCCCCGAGACTGAACAGGCCCTCACCACCCAGGGCTTCACCTGGAACAACGAGATCGAGGCCTACACCCTCCCGGCCGACCACGACCCCGAGGACGTGGAGCGCACCGCCGACGCGCTGCGCGAGCTGGGCCACTACGTCATTTCCTAGATGGAGGTCCGTCATGTCCCGCCGCCGTCCCCAGCCGTCCGTCCGGTACGTCGTCGCCGAGTACGAGGGTGCGCACCAGGTGGTGGACCAGCTCCACGGGTACGCGCTCAGCAGCCACACCGCCCGCGAGGCCGCCGAGACCGCGGCGCGTGAACTGACCGCCGACCCGGGTGCCGCCGTCGTGGCCGTGGAGGCGCTCGACGCCGCCCAGAGCGGCCCGGCGGCCGCCGAGCGGCGCATCCTGCGCCGGTTCGGGTACGCCTGGAGTCTGCGCCAGGACGCAATGCTCGGTCTGCTGCGGGAGTTCAGCCACCACCGCCTGGAATCCCTGGTGGCCGCCGGCCATCTGGCCCTGGTGTTCAGCCGGGCCGGGCAGCCGTACTACACCACGCCCGAGCGCTTCGAGCAGCTGTCGCCGCGCTGGGTGCGCGACGGCGAGGAGTCCTTCCCGGCCACCGACCTGAGCCGCCTTGAGCGCCCCCGCCCCGCGCTGGAGGCCCTGCCCCAGCGCGAGCGCTACCAGCCGTGCGAGCTGCACGGGATCACGCTGTGGCGGTGCCTGCTGTGCGGGCCGCGCGAGGACTTCGAGTGCCAGTGGGGCGAGTGCATCGCCAACCGCGTCACCGTCTACTGCGAGCAGTGCGCACGACTCAGCCCCTGGCGCAGCTTCCCGCTGCCGCCGCTCCCGGACCGCGACTAGCGACAAAACCGCAGGTCAGAGACGGGTTCACACTTACCAAAATTACCCTATTATTAGAAGTGTTGGTGATGCGGGAGCCCGGACGGCGGGCTCCCGCCGCCACCTCACGCGAGGAGGGACACCACCCATGAAGCCGTTCGAACTCGCCGGACTGCTGGCCGCGCCGACCCAGCCTCCGGTGCGCGACGCGCTGCGCCGCCTGGCACCCAGGACTGGCTTCGATCACTTCTTGCGGCAGCGTTTGTTAACGGGTTTTGACGTCAGCGTCCGGTCGAGGACTTCGCGGATCGTCACGAGTTTTGAAGGCAGCTGCTGCTTGAGGCGAGTCGGGTCAGCGGGTTGCGACAGGGCTGTCACAAGCTTCGAAGATCGCTTGACCTTGCCCCAGGAGGAGAGGCGACAGTGTCTTTGTCGATCACATGAGCGGGCGGTCTGTGCTCGCTGGTCAGGCCAGGACGAAGAGGGGGAGTTCGGGTGACCGCGACCTGCGTCATTCTCGACATCGGCGGCGTGCTGGAGATCACGCCGGAAACGGGATGGGTGCAACGATGGGAAGAGCGGCTGGAGCTGCCACTGGGCACTGTCCACGAGCGGATGCGCGACGTGTGGCGGGCTGGAAGTGTCGGGAGCATCAGCGAGCGAGAGGTGCACGACCAGGTGGCGGCCCGTTTGGGTCTCGATGCCCCCCAGGTGGAAGCCTTCATGGCAGATCTTTGGGAGGAGTACGTGGGGACGCCGAACGAGGAGCTCATCGACTACGTCCGAGGGCTGCGCGGAAGCTGCAGGCTGGGCATCCTGAGCAACAGCTTCGTCGGCGCCAGGGAGCGGGAGACGAAGCTGTATCACTTCGACGAACTGGTGGAGCAGATCGTCTACTCGCACGAGATCGGCATCAAGAAACCTGACCTGCGCTCCTTTGAGGCCGCATGCGCGAGCTTGAACGTGCGGCCGGAGAACTGCCTGTTCATCGACGATGTCGCAGTCAACGTTGAGGCCGCCCGGGCGGCGGGGATGCAGGCGCATCTGTTCGAGGACAACGCCCGGACCATCACCCGCATCACAGCTCATCTGGACGCCGGGCCCGTGGTCCCTGGGTGCGCCCCGCTCGGATGACGTCGGCCTGGCCGGTCTTCAGCAGTTGCCGGCCAGGCGTTGAAGCGGTTGATCAGCCCGCTTCTGCGTGCTCGGCGCGGGCTCGGGTGCTGGCCAGGCGGTAGGAGTCGGTACCGGTCTCGATGATGGCGCCGTTGAAGGTGAGCCGGTCGACGATAGCCGCGCAGAGGCGGGGATCGGTAAAAGTCTTCGTCCACCCGCCGAACGACTCGTTGGAGGCGATGGCGACGCTGTTCTTCTCCTCACGCTCGGTCAGAACCTGGAACAGCAATTCGGCTCCGTGCCGGTCCAGTTCCATGTAGCCGAGTTCGTCGATGCACAAAAGGTCGACGCGGCCGTAGCGGGCGATGGTCTTGTTCAGCTGCTTCTCGTCGGCTGCCTCGACCAGCTCGTTCACCAGCTTCGTCGCGAGGGTGTAGCGGACCCGGTAGCCCTTCATGGCGGCCTCAGTGCCCAGCGCGATCAGCATGTGGGACTTGCCGGTGCCGGAGTCGCCGATCAGGCAGAGCGGCTGCCCCTTCTTGATCCACTCGCAGCTGGCGAGCGTGTTGACGGTGGCCGGGTCGATGTTGGGGTTGGCGCCGAAGTCGAAGGTTCGCAGCGACTTCTCCCGCGGGAACCCGGCTGCCTTGATCCGCCGCTCCGAGCGGCGGCGGGCCCGGTCGTCACACTCCGCCATCAGCAGCTCGGCGAGGAAGCCGCGGTAGGTCATCTGGTCCTTGGCCGCCCGGTCGGCGATCTCGGCGAACTCCTGCCGGATCGACGGCAGCCGCAGCAGGCGGCAGGCGGAGTCGATCGCGGCATCGGCGGCCTGCTCGGTCAAGCCTCGCTGGCGGGGCAGGGTCACTGTGCTTCTCCCTCTCGGTGGTCACCGCCGCTGACGCGACGGCATCGGAGCAACTGGTCGTAGGGCGTCACCGAGGGCAGCGGCCTGGTGTCCGGCGGCAGGTGAGCCAGCTTCCACTCGTGCAGGAACGTCACCGTCGCCGACGGCTGCCCGGCCGGAGCGGACGGCAGCACGGGCGCCGGGGGTTCATCCTCGGCCTGGGCGGCCTTGCGGGCCTCGAGCGCGACCGCGTCCGCGGTCAGGGCCCCGGCACGTAGTGCGGAGGCCAGTCCGGCGACCAGGTGCTCGTGCGGGATGTGCCGGGCCAGCAGGAGCACCTCGATCAGGGCCCGAGTGCCCTCGGTGTCGCCGTGTGCCTTGACCGCCGCGGCCCACCACGCATCGTGGACGGGGGTGAACTTGCCAGCTGAGCGGGCCTGTTCCAGCGCGGTCGCGCCGGGGAAGGCGCCCGGCTTGCGGATCAGGGCCTCCAGGTAGTGGTCCAGCTCCAGGCGGCAGCCACCCTTCGCGATCAGCCGCTCGTGGCGGGCCACCTCCACGTTCTTGTCGTAGACCACCAGGTGAGAGGCGTGCAGCAGCACCCGCACCCGCCTGCCGATCAGCCTCACCGGCACCGAGTAGCGGTTGGTGCGGACCGCGATCTGGCTGTAGCGGTCCACCCGCGGCGTGAACACCCGCCCGGTCTCGAACGGCTCCTCCGGCAGCGGCAGCAGCAGTGAGCGTTCGACGTCGAAGTACTCGTCGATCGTTCGCGGCCGGGACCCAATCCGGCGGCGCCCGTCGTGCCGGTCCCACTGCTCGACCAGCTCGTTCAGCTCCGTCAGCGAGGCGACCTCGGGCACCGGGGTGAAGTGATTGCGGCGGAAGTAGCCGATCTGCCCCTCGACGCCGCCCTTCTCGTGGGCGCCGTCGATGCCAGGCCGGCAGTAGAAGCTCTCGATCCCGAAATGCGACTTGAAGGCGATCCACCGGTCGGTCTCCACCCGCGCCCGGCTCAGCCCCAGCACGCGGGCGACGGCGGCCTTCAGGTTGTCGTAGCGGACCTTGCTCCGTGGGACACCGCCCAGCGTCCGCAGGGCGTGCACGTGCCCTTCGAAGAAGGCTTCCTGGCCGCAGGAGGCGAAGACGCGGTGGACGGCCTTGCCCGAGTACGACAGGCGGAAGGAGAACAGGTAGCAGGTGACCAGCTCGCCGGCCAGCCACACGCTCACGTCGCCGAAGTCGACCTCGGCCTCCATGCCCGGCTGGTGGGTCTGCGGCACGAACGCTTCCAGCGGGGCCCGGCCCGACTCCATCAGGATCCGCGGCTTCCGGTCCGCGACGTAGCGCCGGACCATCTGGTAGGACACGTCGGCGCCGTGCTCTTCGACCAGGCGGTGGAAGATCCGTGTGACCGTGTGCCGCTGCTTGCGCGGCGCATCCAGGTCCGCCCGCAGCATCCCGTCGATCACCGGTTTGTACGGATCCAGCGCGGTCGGGCGCGGCGGCAGCTTCTTCCGCGGCTCCGGCCAGGCCGAGTCCACGGCCCGGCGGACCGTTCGCCACGAAACGTTGTACTTGCGCTCGATCTCCCGCATCGTCATGCCGCTGCGGTGGTCGCGCCGGATCGCGGCGTACAGCTCGACCTTCGACATCTGCGGCATGACCAGGGCCTTTCACCAGGAGCACCTCGATGCTCCCGTGGCAAGGACCCCAGTGCCGTCAAAACTCGTGAACGTCACCCGACCGTGGATCTGGGTGCCTCCCAAACCCGTGAACAACTGACGACGCAACTCGTGAATAAAGCCACAGGACCTTGGATGCGCTGATCATTGAGGCCCTCTCGGCCACCGAGGAGGCATGGCGGCAAGTCGTGGTCGACCGGGTCGCGGCATTCGCGGCCGGGCAGCCGGGCGACCGTCCGGTGGTGGCCGCGTACTTCACGACGACCGAGCGCCGGACGGCAGAAGGCATGCGCGTCGGGTGGAGCCCGTTCGTCGCGGCACTCGCCAGCACCGAGGACGTCCCGGATCTGCGGCACACCCGCACCACGGCGACCGCCGTGCCGGTGGGTGAGGCGGCGATGACCGAGGAGGTGTTCGCCGACCCGGAGCTGGCCGCCGCGCTCAACCGGCTCGCGGCCATTGACCCGCCCCGCCACGAGGACGTCCTGCGCGTCCACCTGCCCACCCGCCGGATCACCCGCCTGGCCCCCTGACCGCCGATACGGGCGGGCGCTGCGACGCCCGCCCCGAAGGAGGCCTACAGCATGCCGGTCCCGATCCTGTGCCACGTCTGCCACGAGGGCCGCTACGCACCCCGGGAACCGGGGCTCTACGCCTGCCGGTCCTGCGGCAACCGGGCCACCGCTTCGGCGTTCCTCGTGCGGAGCGACGAGCGGCTCGTCGCGCTCGCGGGCGTGCTCCAGGTCCTCGTCGTCCCGGTCGGCCATCAGGTGATCGCCCCCACCCGGCACTGCCACGCCCCGCACCTGGGCGCCGGCCTGGTCCTCGCCCTGCGCCTCAGCCGGACCCACCCGGTGTACCGGCGCCCCGAGGACATCGCGACCGCCGAAAGCCTGCTGGCCGCTCTGGACGCCGACGACCAAGGCCCCTGGGCACTGTCCCCCGAGCAGCTGGACGTCCTCACCCGGGCCATGGACGTCCGCAACGCGCGACTGGCCTCAACCGCCCGGCAGTACCCCGACTTCGACGCCGAAATCTGGGCCGCCCACACCCGCAGCCGGCCCCCGCACCCCGACTGAACCCAATCACCCCACAGCCCGCATTTCCGCAGGTCAAGGGGTACCTGGACCCATAGAGATAAGTAACTATTATGGATGTTGAGAGGTCGATCGACCTTCAAAGCACCTCCGATACGCCATTACGGCAAGGAGAAGGAGTCTCAATGACTGAGTCAAGCCGTCTGCGCGACCGGCGGGGCGGAGGTGAAGACCCGGTTGTCGCGCAGGAGGGCCCACAGGACACTGGCCCGGCGGCGGGCCAGGGCGATGACCGCCTGGACGTGTTTGAGGCCTTCGCCGCGCTTCTTGAGGTAGAAGTCTCGGTTCGGCCCCTCACGCGTCATGCTGGTCTGCGCGGACATGTAGAACACACGACGCAGACGGCGGCTGTAGCGCTTGGGGCGGTGCAGGTTGCCGGTGCGGCGGCCGGAGTCACGCGGGACGGGGACCAGCCCGGCCGCGGAAGCCAGATGGCCGGCGTCCGTGTAAGCGGACAAGTCACCAGCGGCGACCACGAATTCTGCTCCCAGTATCGGGCTCATGCCGGGCAGGGACTCGATGATCTCCGCCTGCGGATGACTGCGGAAGGTGTCGCGGATCTGCCGGTCGATCCGCTTCAAGCGGTCGTCCAGGGCCAGGATCTGCGCGGCCAGGTCGGCAACGATCTGCGCGGCGACGTCCTCGCCGGGCAGCGCGGTTTGCTGCGCCTGAGCCGCTTCCAGGGCAGTGGCCGCGACCGTGTCGGCGCCCCGGACACTGCGGTTGGCCAGCCACGCCGTCAGCCGGGCCCGCCCGCGGCGCCTGATGGCGGCCGGTGTCTGATACCCGGTCAGCAGTACCAGTGCGCCCTTATGGCTGCTGTAGTCGAAGGCCCGCTCCAGGGCGGGGAAGACGCCGGTCAGCACGTCGCGGAGCCGGTTGATCATCCGCACCCGGTCGGCCACCAGGTCGGCGCGGTGCGCGGTCAGCAGAGCGAGGTCGGCGGCCAGCTGGGCGGGCACGTCGATGGCGGTGAAGTCATTGCGGTGGCGGGCGGTCTCGGCGATGACGTAGGCATCACGGGCATCGGTCTTCGCCTCGCCCCGGTAGGCGCCGGACATGCGGTTGACGGTCCGGCCGGGCACGTAGACGGCCCGCTGACCATGGGCCGCGAGCAGGGCCAGCAACAGCGCGGAGGACGTGCCGGAGATGTCCACCGCCCAGTGGACCTCGTCCGCAAAGTCCAGGATCTCTCCGAGCGCGGTGAGGATCGCCGACTCGTCGTTGTCGATCTTCTTCGACCACAGGGTCGCGCCGGTCTCGTCGACCACCGCCGCCCAGTGATGGCCCTTGCCCGCATCCACACCGGCCCAGACCTGGGCCCGTCGCTCGCTCACTTGCCCCTCCTCGTTCCGCACGGCATGCCGTCGGCCCGAGGAACACCCCGCCGTCATCTCCGTAAACAGCGACCGCACACGGCGCGCACATCTCAATCAGCAGCCAGGGCGCCCCGGAGAGCCGGACGGCCACTCCTTCGGAGCCACGACTGGCAAGACCCCATCAGCCACATCCGGCCCTCCCGGGCCGCCTAACAACTTACGGAGAGCCCATGGCTACCGCCGTCTCGACACCGACCAGCACGCCCGCCGCCCCCGAGAAGGACACCACGCAGGTGGTTGTGCTGGACGCCGCGCTGCTGGTGCGCGACGAGTGCAACGCCCGTGAGCACGACACCGAGCCGGACGAGAAGCTGATCACCTCCGTGAAGGAGATCGGCGTCGAGGAGCCCATCAGCGTCCGCCCCAGGCCCGACGGCACCTACGGCGTGTTCAAGGGCTGGCGGCGCGCGCAGGCCCAGCAGGTCGCCAACGCCACCGCCGAGGCGGAGGGCCGCCCGGTGCGCCCGGTCAAGGCGTACGTGCGCGAGGACCTGGTCGGCCGCGACGGCTGGACGCGGTTCCTGTCGCTGGTGGAGAACGACCACCGCGAGGGCATGAGCGCGCACGACACCCTGCGCGCCCAGGAGTTGGCCCTGATCGACATGAGCGAGGTCGACCGCCGCACGGCCGCCAAGGCGCTGGGGGTCGGCCGGAACGCGGCCAGGCAGGCCAGGGCGGCGCAGAGGCTGGACGACGCCACGCTGCGCCGGGCGGCGGCCGGGGGGATGGATCTGGAGCAGACCGCCCAGCTCGCCGAGGTCAGCGACGTGCGCGGCGCGGAGATGCGGCTGCTGCGGGCGCTCCAGCGCGACCACGAGGAGGGCGGTGGCGGGCGCGGCCACTGGGATCAGGAGATGGCGCTGCTGCGTGCCGAGCAGGCCGATGCCGCCGCTCGTGCCAAGGCGGTGGAGGAGCTTACGGCGGCGGGCATCCCGCTGCTGGGGGCGGTGGGGTACGGGCAGAAGGACCCGTCCCGGCCGCTGGCCGAGCTGACCACGGGTCTGGGTGCGCCGCTGACCGAGGACAACCACAAGGGCTGCCCCGGTCACAGCGCCCGGCTGGACGAGGAGCACCGGCCGGTGTGGCACTGCGCCGACCCGGCTGCACACGGTCACAAGGTGCGTCCCAAGCCCAGGCAGCCCAGGACCGAGGAAGACGAGCGCCGGGCCGAGGAGCGTGCGCGGACCGTGGCGTGCAACCGGGCCTGGAAGGCGGCCGCCGGTCCGAGGCAGGAGTTCGTCAGGCGGCTGGTGCGCGGCAAGACCCTGTCCGAGGAGGCCCGGCAGTTCGCGCAGCGGATCGTGCTGGACCTGCCCCGCTTCTACGGCAAGTGGGCCGACAGGCAGCGCACCGAGACCCTGGCGCTGCTGCTGGGGGCCGCGGACCCGGAGCGGGACGCGCCGTCGCAGGTCGCGGCCGGCTTCCCCAAGAACCGGCTCGCCAACGTGCTGTTCGCCCAGGTCGCCGCCGCGTTCGAGGACGACATCCGCGAGCCCAAGCAGTTCGACACGGCCCGGATGGCACACGTCTGCCTGTGGGAGTCGCCCAGCCCGCTCCAGGCCTCCTACCTGCTGCTGCTGGAATCCCTCGGCCAGGCCGACAACGGCAGCTACCAGCTCTCCGAGGTCGAGCAGCAGGCCGTGGCCAGCCACCGGCCCAACGCCGACGCCGACAGCGACGCCGACGCCAGCACCGAGGCCGACAGCGACGCCAGCACCGACGCCTGACGTTCCCTCCCCCCTTCCCGAAGACTCCGGCCGGGCACGCCCGGTGCCTGGCCGGTCATCCCCCTTCCCCTCAGAGAGGAAGAACCATGTCCATCGGTATCGACGAGGTGCGCGCCTTCATCCGGCAGCTGCCCGACGCGGCAGCCGTCGCGCAGGTGCAGGAGGCCGCCGCCCGGCGGCTCGGCGAGCTCGACAAGGCCGCCCACGACGGCATCGTGGCCGGTCGCCGGGCCCGGATCAACGACTCGCTGCGTCCGGCCTTCCTGCGCCGCCTGACCGGCACCGTGCAGGAACGCAACCGCACCGGCACGCGCGCGGGCTTCCTGCTGGACGAGGAGTCCACCCGGCTGCTGCGCACCGACCCGCGCAACCGCTACCGCATCCCCGAGGGCACCAAGCGGTTCCGGCTGCCCGGCAACGGCGTCCCCGTCTCCTGCCTGGATCTGATCGAGGACTGACAGTGAGGATGTGTGGTGGCTTCTCCGGGTGGGTCTGACTCATGGACTGACCGACGCCGTCTGGCTGTCCTCAAGGGGATTCGTC
>NZ_JBVITR010000083.1:0-17479 GCF_055574875.1 Streptomyces sp. NPDC034670 | reverse complement strand
GGAGTGGCGGCGTGGTGACCGGCCGCGCCGGGCGGGTGTCTCGGCGTTCGGGATCAGCGGCACCAACGCCCACGTCATCCTCGAAGAACCCCCGGTCGAGGAATCCCCGGTCGAGGAACCCCCGCTCGAGGAGGTCGCGAGCGGGGAATCCTCTGCGGCGACGGAGCAGCAAGCCGGGTCCGGCGCTCGACTCTCCCCGGTGCCCTGGGTCATCTCGGCACACCGTCCGGAGTCGCTGGCCCAGCAGGCCGCACGCCTCGGCGCTGCCGTCACCGGCGACCACTCGGCTCACGACATCGGCTTCTCCCTGGCCGCCACCCGGGCCGTCCTCACGCACCGCGCCGTCCTCCTCGGCCCCGACACGCCGGCCCTGGCCGCCTCCCTCGCGGCCTTCGGCACCGACACCCCGGACATCATCACCGGTACCGCATCCGAGGGTGGCACCGCTTGGCTGTTCACCGGGCAGGGCAGTCAACGTGCCGGAATGGGACGGGAGCTGTACGTCCGGTTCCCCGTCTTCGCGCGGAGCTTCGACGACGTGTGCGCCCATCTCGACGGAGAGCTGGAGGGCGCCGCCGGATTCGGCCGGGGCGTACGGGACGTGGTCTTCGCGCCCGAGGGATCGGCATCGGCGAACCTGCTCGACCGCACGGGCTACGCGCAGACCGCGCTGTTCGCCGTACAGGTCGCCCTGGTGGAACTGCTGCGGTCGTGGGGCGTGCGGCCCGACTGCGTCCTCGGCCATTCGGTGGGCGAGTTCGCGGCGGCCTACGCCGCCGGGGTCTTCGAACTGCCCGACGCGGCACGGCTGGTGGCCGCCCGCGCGCGGCTGATGCAAGGACTGCCGGAGGGCGGGGCGATGGCGGCGGTCGAAGCCACCGAGGAGGAGATCACCGGGTCGCCCGCCGGCGCGGTGGCGGTCGCCGCGGTCAACGGACCCCGGTCGGTGGTGGTCTCGGGCGCGGAGGACGCCGTGGAGGCGGTGGCCGAGGCCTTCCGGGCGCGGGGGCGCCGGGCGACGCGGCTGCGGGTCAGCCACGCGTTCCACTCGCCGCTGATGGCACCGATGCTCGACGACTTCGCCACCGTCGCCTCCGAGATCCCCTACCGCACGCCGAGCCTGCCCGCCGTGAGCACGGTGACGGGTGAAGCGGTACGGGACGGCGACTGGACCACTGCCGCCTACTGGGCGGAGCAGATCGTCCGGCCCGTCCGGTTCCACGACGCGCTCACCACGGCGACCGGCCCGCAGGGTGCCGCACGGCTCCTCGAGATCGGACCCGACCCCGTCCTCACCGCGCAGGCCCCCGGCGCCACGACCGCCGCCGTGAGCGTGTTGCGCCGCGACCGGGAGGAGACGACCAGCCTTCTCACTGCCCTCGCCGAGGTCTTCGTGCACGGCACGGACATCGACTGGGCGGCGGTGTTCGCCGGGACGGGCGCGCGACGCGTGGAACTGCCCACGTACGCCTTCCGCCGCCGCCGCTACTGGCTCCCCGACCGGGCCGACGGCGGGAACGGAGCGTTGAGTCTCCTCGCCCCCTCCGGCGCACCGGCTACAGAACCGTCCCGACCCTCCGACGCGTCCGGGCCGTTCGAACCCTCCGGCCCCACGGCGGCGGCTGCCCGGCTGCGGGCACTCCCGCAGGCCGAGCGTGAGAACGCCGTCCTGGAACTGGTCGTCTCCCAAGTGACCCGCATCCTCGGTCACACGGACCCGGGAGAGGTCGGCCCCGACCGGAGCTTCCTCGAACTCGGCTTCACCTCTCTCTCCCTCACCGACCTCCGCGACCGCGTCAACCGCGCCTGCGGGGTGCGCCTGCCCACCAGTGCCCTCCATGACCACCCGACGCTCCGCGCCCTGGCCGGGCACGTGAGCGGACAACTGGCCGACGCGGACGCCCGGCGGGCCGCCACCGGACCGGCGGACCCGGTCACGGCGCTGGTCCGACACGCCTTCGAACAACGGCAGTACGAGAAGGGCCTGGACCTCCTCCACCTGGCCGCCACCATGCGCCCCACCTTCGGCACCCCGGACACCCTGCCCGCCACGGACGCCCCGCCCGCCGTACACACCGCACCCGCCCCGTCGCCGGTCCGGCTCGCCACCGGTACTCAGGCCGAGGTCCTGCTCTGCCTTCCGTCGCTCGTCGCACCGGCCACCCCGTACCAGTACGCCCGTTTCGCCGCCGCCCTTCAGGGCGTCCGCGACGTCTGGGTCCTCCCCACCCCCGGCTACGCCCCGGGGGAGCCGCTGCCGGACAGTCCCGGAGCGGCCGTGGCCCACCAGGCCCGGGCCGTCCTCACCGCCTTCGGCGACAAGCCGCTCTCCCTCGTCGCCTACTCCTCGGGCGGTTGGCTCGCCCATCTGCTCGCCGCCGCCCTCACCGAGGCCGGTGCGCCACCGCGCGCCCTGGTCCTGCTGGACTCGCCGGCGGCGGCCGAACAGGACCTCGCCCTCGCCATGGTGGGCACGAGCTGCCGTCTGATGCGTGACTTCCCCGAGGTCCCCGTCGACGCCGACCAGCTCACGGCGACCGCCCACTACGGCCGCCTGTTCACCGGGTGGCGTCCCGAGCCCCGCACTCCGGACCCGCGGACCCTGTTCGTCGCGGCCGCCGAGCACGACCCGGCCCTGCTCATGGGCGCGGAGCGACCCTCCTGGCCGTTGCCCCACGAGGGCGTGTCGGCCCCCGGCAACCACGTCACCCTGCTGGAGCGCGACGCGGAGACCACCGCGCGTGCCGTTCACGAGTGGCTGCTGGAGCAGTGACCTGACCGCGGCGCCGGAGCCGTGGGCAGGACGAGGGCCGCCGCACTCCCCGTGCGGCGGCCCTCGGCGCGGGTGGGTTCCGGACGGTCAGCCGTCGAGCAGCCCGATCGGGTCCTGCTGCTCGTACCAGCCGAGGAACGGCGGGCACAGCCCCCACCCGAGCAGCCGCTGGAGCTCCTCGGGATACTCGCGGACGATCTCCCGCGGCACGGCGAGGAACTGGTTCTCCTCCTGGCGGAGATTGCCGCGTACCAGCGCGAGCGTCAGGCCGGTGCGCGGGTCGTCGGCGAGGTTGGCGCCGCCGCCGTGGAACAGGCCGCCCACCCAGATCAGACACGAACCGGGGTCCATCTCGGCGGGCACGGCCTCCTCGGGGCGCGGGGCACGCTCCGCCTCCCAGGTGTGGCTGCCCGGGTAGACCATCGTCGCGCCGTTCTCCTCGGTGAACTCGCTCATCGCCAGCATGATCTGCACCCGGTTGGTCGGCCCGGGGCAGGGCAGCAGATGCGCGATGTCGTCGCGGTGCGGCGGCTGCGGGGTCTCGCCGGGCCAGATCTGGATGGCCTGCGTGATGCTCACCTGGACGTTGGGGGCGAGGTCGGTGCGCTGTCTGCCGAACCAATTGGTCGACGGACGTTCGATCAGGTTCCGGGCGGCGCCGAGATACAGCGGGTCGAGGGCGATGCGCTCCATGTGCCGGGAGCGGGCGAACAGCGAGCTGATCCGCTTGGTGCGCTGGCCGGTGAAGGAGCTGTCGCCGTAACCGGCGGCGTCCAGCGCGGGGCCGATGTCGTCCCACAGCCCCTTCAGGGTCGCTGCGTCGACGAGGTCCTCGACGATCACACCGCCGTCGCGTTCCAGGACGGCGGTGACGTCGGCCACCGAGGCGGTGGCGGGGAGCCGGGTGAGGTCTGCGGACATGGGAGTTCCTGGTTCTGTCGGTCGGGTGGGCGGTGCGGTCACCAGCGCACCGGCAGGGCGGCGAGCCCGTACAGCACCCCGTCGTCCTTGTACGTCAGTTCCTCGACGGAGCAGGCCAGCTCGAGTGTGGGAAGCCGGTCGAAGAGGGTGCGGTAGGCGAGTTCCATCTCGACGCGGACGAGATGCTGGCCGAGGCACTTGTGCCGGCCGTGACCGAACGCCACATGGCCCTGGGCCGAGCGGCCGGGGTCGAAGGCGTGCGGGCAGGCGAAGCGGGCCTCGTCGTAGTTGGCGGCGGCCACCAGCGGCGCCACGCCCTCGCCGGCCCGGATGAGCTGGCCGCCGATCTCCACGTCCGCGACGGCCACCCGCAGCGGAACGAGGTCGGCGACGGAGTAGAACCGCAGCAGTTCGTCCACGATGCCGTCGTCACGGATCCACTCCGGGTGTGACATGAGGGGGACCGCGCCGAGTGCGATGTTGTTGGCGGTGGTCTCCTGACCCGCGATGAGCAACAGGAGCGCGGCCCCGCCGACCTCCATCGGGGTCAGCTCCCCGGACCCGATCATCGTGCTGATCAGGTCGTCCCCGGGCCGGCGCCGCTTGATGGTGACCATCCGGCCCAGGTAGCGCAGCAGTTCCGTCGTGGCCCGGTCGCGCTCCTCGTCGGTGGCGGCGAGGGTGACGAGGACGGCGATCCGGGACTCGAAGAACGCCCGGTCGGCCTGCGGCACGCCCAGCAGCTCGCAGATCACCAGTGACGGGACGGGCACCGCGAAGTCGGCGACCAGGTCGGCCGGACTGCCCTTGGCGACCAGCGACTCCACGCAGTCCTTGACGACCCGTTGGATCCTGGGCCGCAGCTCCTTCATACGGCGGGCCGTGAAGGGCTGCATCAGGACCTTGCGGTAGCGCTCGTGCTCGGGAGGGTCGAGCGTGGCGAACCACCCGGGGATCTGCGTCTGCGAGGGCGGTCCGCCGGTCCGGCCCGGCGTCGGGAAGCCGTCGTTGCGGGAGTCGGAGCTGAGGTGCGGGCTGAGAAGTGCCTCCCGCACGTCCTCGAACCGGGTCAGCAGCCAGACCCGCTGGCCCCCCGGCATCATCGACCACACCAGGCCCTCGCGTGCGCGGTACGCGGCGTAACTGGGCGGCGGGAAGGGCTCACCGGGGCGGCGGAACGGGAAGTCGACCCGCCGCGCGGCATCGCCCTGTACGTCTGTGGCTGTCACGTGCCATCCCCTCTCACCGGGACGTGCCACCGGGACGCCGGGGCGCCCGGCGTCGGACGAAGGATGGGGGAGCCGCGGCGGGCAAATCCCTAGTCATCACCACGCGCCCACCGCCGAACCGATCCCGTCTCGCCGTCCCGCCGTCGGACCGCTCCACCCGGTCGGCCCCACGCCTTCGCCCGCTACCACACCACCGGCAATTCCTCCGGGCCCCCGACGAGCCGCCCGGCGCCCGTCACGAGCTGTTCCTCCGGTACCGCCGGGCGCAGTGCGGGCATCCGGCGGAAGAGCGCGCCGTACGCCTCCGCCAGCTCGATCCGGGCCAGCGAGGCGCCGACGCAGTGCCACACCCCGTGCCCGAACGACAGGTGGGGGTTGGGGGACCGGGTGGGGTCGAAGGCGCCGGGTGCCTCGAAGACCCGCTCGTCGTGGTTGGCGAGGGCGAAGTCCAGCAGGACCAGCTCACCGGCACGGACGGTGACCCCGCCCACCTCGATGTCCTCACCGGCGTACCGGGGGAGGACGGAACCGGACCGCTTGCCGCACCTGAGCACCTCCTCCACCACCCCCGCCATCGCCTCCGGGGAGGTGAGCGCCGCCTCGCGCTGCTCGTCGTGGCGGGCGAGCAGCACCACACCCAGGTCGACGTGACTGACCACGCTCTCCAGGCCTGCGAACAGCAGCGTCGCGGCGAGCGCGGCGGTCCGGTCGTCGGGCACTCCGGAGGCGACCAGCCGGGACAGGACGTCGTCGCCGGGCGCGCTCCGGGAGGCGGCCGCCAGTTCGCGGAACAGCGCGAACAGGGTGCCCGGCCCCGGCGGTGGCTCGTCCGCCGTTCCGACCCGGCCGAGGTCACGGAGCAGCGCGGCACACCGGCCGCGTTCCGTCTCGGGGACGCCGATCAGGTCGAACAGGATGCCCAGCGCGTACGGGAAGGAGAACGACGCGTGCAGGTCCGCCGGCTGCTCGCGCCCGGCGAAGACCTCGGCCAGGGTCTGCGCGGCGGCCGCGACGCGCGGCTGGAGCTCGCGCATCCTGCGGGCCGCGAACTGAGGTGTGAGCAGCGCCCGGACCTCCCGGTGCAGCCGCCGTGCCACGTCCGCGTCGTCGACGATCAGCATCTCCACGAGAGGGCTGTCGACATAGCGGGGCGCCGAGGCCGGCCGGGGATGATGGCGCCCCAGGCGCTCGTCCCGGAGCAGTTCCCTGGTCTCGGCGTGCCGGGTGACGAGCCACGCCGGGTCCCCCGCCGGAGTGAGCACTCGGCGGATGGCCGGTCCGTCCCGCAGGGCGTGCGACGGGCCGGCGGCGAACACCGGCCGCGACTCGGTGGTCAGCCGCGGTAACTCGGCGCCTT
This sequence comes from Streptomyces sp. NPDC034670, assembly GCF_055574875.1. NCBI lineage: Bacteria > Bacillati > Actinomycetota > Actinomycetes > Kitasatosporales > Streptomycetaceae > Streptomyces > Streptomyces sp. NPDC034670. The sequence goes on along the minus strand of NZ_JBVITR010000083.1, from coordinate 11,199 downwards.
TTGACGTGTTCACGATAAAATCCTGCGGGAGAGAGGGTGGGACGCCCAGAATGCCGTCGGCCGGTCCGCCTCGAACGGCCCTATCCTGACGAGACTGGGGAATTCCCTAGGAAAACGAGGAGTCCCCACGGGGAACGGCGCGTAATGCGACACGTGGCGAGAACGGAACTCATTCGCTTTCCGCGTCGCTGCGGCTCCGGATTCCAGCGGGCGGTGCGCATTTCCCCGGGCCGTGTCCGGCCCGGACCGCCCCCGCACGCCCGGGGCGCGGATTTCGTTGGCGATCGCGGGTTGGCGGTGGATCGTCCGGCTCGTGCCGAGGGGTGGGGCGTGCCGTTCTCGTCCGGGGTTGTGCGTTGCGTCGGGAAGCGCAACGCGGGACGTGCGTATGATCGGACATGCAGCCAAGGTTCGGACCATCCCCAACTCCCTTGTGTGGTGGGGCAGTACAGGAGTCACGGTGGCCTCACTCATCGGCCCGGAGGTGGCGGACGAGCCCGGACTCGTCGGCCGGGACCTGGAGCTCTCGCTGGTGCGCGAGCACGTCCACGGGGCCGGTGAGGGCCGGGCGGTACTGCTGCGCGGTCCCGCCGGCATGGGCAAGACCCGCCTGATGTCCGCCGCGCTCGGCGAACTGGCCGGCGACGCCCACGTGCTCACCGTGAAGTGCCAGGAGAACGGCGCCGGCGCGTACGCCACCGTCCGCGCCCTCTTCGCGCCGCTCGGCCTGACCGCGGAGGACCCCGCCGACCACCCGCTGCTGCGCGGCAGCGCCCGTCTGGCCCTGCCCGCACTCACCGTCGCCGGGGCGCCCGCGGCCGTCCCCGTCGACACCTACGCCGTCATGCACGGCCTGTACTGGCTCACCGCCGGACTCGCCGCCGACAAACCCCTCGTCCTCGCCGTCGACGACGTCCAGTGGTGCGACGAGGCCTCACTGCGCTGGCTCGGCTTCCTCCTCAGGCGCGCCGAGGACCTGCCGGTCGCGCTGTTCATGACCCTGCGCAGCGAGGTCGAGGTCCGACGGCCCGACGTGCTCGACGAGATGGCCGACGCCGCCGCCTGCCTCACCGTCGACGTGCAGCCCCTCACCGACGATGCCGTGCGCGACATGCTCACCGCCGCCCTCGGGACGACGCCCGATCCGTCGGTCGTCGACCGCTGCATGGAGATCACCGGCGGCACGCCCTTCCTGGTGCAGAGGGTGGCGGGCGAGCTGAGGAACCTCCCGCCCGTGTCCGGGCCGGCCGCCGCCGCACTGTCCGACGGGTTCGGCCACGGAGCGGTGGCCCGCTTCCGCGTCGACCGGCTCACACCCGAACGGCTCGCCGTCGCCAAGGCGATCGCGGTCCTGGAGACCGACGACCTCGAACCCGTCGCCGCCCTCGCCGGCACCCGGCCGGGACCCGCGGGCCGCGCCGTCGACGCGCTGCGCGAAGCCGGCCTGCTGCACCCCGACTCCCTCGGCTACCGGCACGACCTCATCCGGCAGGCCGTACTCGACGCCACCCCGGACACCGAGCTCGTCGAACTGCGCGAGCGTGCTGCCCGGTTGCTCAACGACTCCGGAAGCCCCACCGAACAGGTCGCCGTCCAGCTGATGCGCCTGTCGGACATCCCGGAACCCTGGATGGTCACGGCACTGCGCTCCGCCGCGCTCGGCGCCGAGCAGCGCGGCGCACCCGCCGTCGCCGGCCAGTACCTCACCCGCGCCCTGTGCCACGATCCCGACGACGTCGAACTCCTCGCCGACTCCGCCAGGACCCTCGCCAACAGCGACCCGCGTACCGCGCTGAACAGGCTGGAGCACGCGCTGACGCTCGTGACCGAGCCCCGCACCCGGTGCCGGCTGATCATCCAGTACGTGGTGACCGCGCTCGGCGCGTACCACTCCCTGCGCGCCTTCGAACTCGTCAACGAGGCACTCGAGTTGTGCGAGACCGAGCTCGGCAACTCCCCGGCCGACCAGGCACTGCGCACCCGCGTCGAGGCCATGGTGCTGGTCGCCGGACTGGACGAGAAGACGACCGTGCGCAGCGTGAGCGAACGCTTCCGGGACCACGCCGCGCCGCCCGGTGAAACCGCCGAGGAACGCCTGCTGCTGGGCATGCTGTGCGCGCTCGGCACCCTGGAGGGCAGGCCCGCCGCCGACGTCGTACCCGCGGCCGAACGAGTTCTGCGCATGGGAGACGTGTCCCTCGGCGGCTGGGGTGCCCTCGGTTCCAGCCTCACCCTCTATCTGGCCGACGAGATCAAGCCGGTCGACGCCGCCCTCACCGCCCTGCTCGAACACGCCCAGAAACGCGGCGAGGCATGGACCTGCGCCCTCGCCTCCACCACCCGGGCCCAGGTGCACCTGTGGACGGGCAACATCACGCAGGCTCTGTCCGACGCGCAGCTGGCCTTCGACCTTGCCCACCGCAACCTGCGCGTGTTCAGCGCGGTCGGCCCGCAGAGCGCGCTCGCGGAGGCCCTGGTGCACCGGGGCGAGGCGCAGCGCGCGGAGGAACTGCTCGACATGGTCGGCAGGCCCCGGTTGGACCAGTTCGCCCTCGAGTACCACACCTACCTGATGACCCGGGCGCGCGCCCGGGCGGCGCTCGGTGACCTGGAAGGAGCCCTCCGGTACCTGCGGCAGTGCGGCGACAGCCTCGCCGCGGCCGGCATCGGCAGCCCGGTACTGGCACCCTGGTGGTACGACGCCGCGCAGGTGCTCGCCGAACTCGGCCGCGCCGACGAGGGGCTGGAGATCGTCGAGCAGGTGGAACCGGCGGTACGGCGCTGGGGCACGGCCCGGGTGCTGGGCATGCACCGCTTCGCCCGCGGCATCCTGACCCCCGGCGACAACGGTGTCGAGGAGCTGACCGAGGCCGCCCGGCTCCTCGACGGCAGCGCGGGACGACTGGAGAGCACCCGCGCCGAACACGAGCTCGGCCGCCGGCTGCTGGAGCGCGGCGACGCCGAGGGCGCCCGGGAAAGGCTGCGCCGCTCCATCGATCTGGCCGTGCTGTGCGGGAGCAAGCTTCTCCTCGCCCAGGCACTGCCGGCACTGGCCGCCGCCGGCGGGCGATTGCGGCACAGCACCGAATCACCGACCGACGCGCTGAGCGGAAGTGAACGCCACGTTGCCGAGCGGGCCGCGGCCGGTGCCACGAACCGAGAGATCGCCGAAGCGCTGTTCCTCACGCAGCGCACCGTCGAGTTCCATCTGACGAGCGTCTACCGAAAGCTCGGCATCCGGGGCCGGCAGGAGCTCGCCACCGTTCTCGCCGGCCGATGGAACCCCGCGCAGTAACCTGCCGGGCGGCCCGCGTTCCTCTGGGATACCGGAGCAATTAGAGATACGCCTTCCATCAACGCACGTTGCGTCTCGCGGAACCCTCCGGTCAACGCGTGTCGATTCGCCGTAACCTCAAAAAAAGCTCAGGGTTCCCAGGGGGAACCTGTAATGCCGGGGCAAGGTATGTAATCTCCGATTCGCAGGAAGACAGGAAGAGCAGGTCACTGGCTGTCGTGAGGCGAGAGGTGCGCATGCGGAGTCCCCTGGTGCGGCTCACCGTCCGTCTCCCGGCCCCTGTCGCCCGCGACAGGCACGACCCGAACCGGCGGTCGGCCCCGTGACGGTGCCTCCCGCGCTGGCCCCCACCCGCCTCGTCGGGCGGGACTCCGTCCTCGGCGCGATCGACGGCCTCGTCACCCGGCTGGAGAACGGCGCCTGTGAACTCGCCGTCGTCACAGGCCCCGTGGGCACCGGACGCAGCGCCGTCCTCGAATGGGCCGTCACCCGGGCCCGCGCCGCCGGCGTCGCCGTCGGCGTCGCCCGCTGCTCACCCCGCGAGTCCCGCATCCCGTACGGCACGGTCACCCAGCTGATGGCCACCCTGTGCCCGCCGTCCCGCTTCGGCGCGCTCGCCGGCGCCCTCGGCCCCGGCACCCGGCCGACGGCGGCCGTCGCCCGCATGTGCGACACACTGCTCGCCGAATGGACCGGACGTCCCGTCCTGCTGGCCGTGGACGACGTCCACCTCGCCGACACCGAATCCCTGCGCTGGCTCGTCCGACTGGGCGGGCACGCCCACGACGGCCCGGTCCTCGCGCTGGCCACCTCGCCCCTGCCGGTCCGTCAGGCCTTCGCCGCGGCCGGAACCCACGACCCCGCCCGCCCCTGCCCCGTGCACACGCTGCGCCTCGAACCCCTGACCGCCGACGAGGCGCACACCCTGCTGGAGAGGTACGCCGGGCGGCCGCTGGAGAGGTCCGTGCTCGCCGCCACCGCGGTCGCCGGGGGCTCACCGGCCGTGCTGCGCGCCGTCGCCGACCGGATGGCCGAACTCGACCGGCCCCTCGGCACCGACGCCTTACCCCACCTCGTCGCCACCGCACGGGCCGCCTGGTCCGAGCGTGCCCTGACGACCGCCCACGGCCTCTCCGAGGACACCGTCGGCCTGCTGAGGGTGATCGCGGCCGTCGGCCACCTGCTCGACTCCGGGCAGATCGCCGCCGTCGCCGGCCTCGACGCCACCCCGTTCGACGACGCCGTGGAGGCCCTGCGCGCCTGCGGGCTGCTGGCCGAGGCCGGCACCCCCCGGCTCGCCCACCCCTGGTTCGCCGACGACGTACTCGCCGGCATGACCCGCGCCGAACGCGACACCCTGCACCTGAGGGCGGCCGCCCTGCACGGCGGAAGCAGCGACCGGATCGGTACCGTCGCCGACATGCTCGGCGCCGTCACGGGACTCGTGAGGCCCTGGAGCGCGACGGACAGCGCCCCGACCACCCGGCCCCGCCCGGCCGACGTCACCACCGCGGCCCTGCGCCACGCCCTGCGCGAGCCCGTCACCGAGCCCGAACGCGCCCGGCTCCTCCTTCGCCTCGCCGGCGTCGAGGCCGTCACCGCCCCGCAGGCAAGCGACGGCCGGCTCCGCCAGGTCATGCTCCGCCACGCCACCCAGGAGACCTGGTCCGCCGTCCTCCACGCCGCCGACCTGCTGCTCAGCCGGGGCGACGCCGAAACCACCCGCTGGGTCATCGCCGATGTCCACCAAAGGGCGCTGACCGCGATACCCGACGCGCAACTCCGCCCGCTGCGCGCCCTCGGCCGGCTCGCCCGCGACGAGACCGGCGGACCGCCCCTCGTCGCCCCGCCGCCCGCCCACACCGACCACCCCGGACACCCCGCCCAGGCCGCCGTGCTCGCCTGGACCCTGGCCGCCCGCGCCGACGACCGCGTCCGCGTGCTCGACCTCGCCCGCACCACCCTCGCCGAACCCGCCGACGTCCCCCTCATGTGCCGCATCGCCGCCTCCCGCGCCCTGCTGTGCGCGGACGACGTCACCGGCGGCCTGGACCGCCTTGATGCCGTCATCACCGACGCCGACGCCGCCGGTGCCCGCGCCGTCGCCGCACAGGCCCTGCTGACCCGGGCAGAGGCGGCCGTACGCCTCGGCCGTCCCGAGGACGGACTGCGCGACCTGGCCGCCGCCACCCGCGAACTCCCGCCCGCCTCCTGGCACACGCTGCTGCGGCCCCGGCTGACCGCGGCGGAAGTCCTCGCCCTCGTCCGGTGCGGGCGCGTGGACGAGGCCCGACGCGTCGCCGAGCGGTCCCGCACCCGCACCGGGGGCCACAGCGTCACCTCGGGCTTCCTGCTGTACGCGCGAGCCGAACTCGCCCTGATCGACGGGGACGCCGCCGGCGCCCTGCTCCTGCTGGAGGAGTGCGGCCGGCTGCTCCGCTCCAAACGGTGGCACAACCCCATGCTCATCCCCTGGCGCGGCACCGCCGCCGTCGCCCACCACCACCTGGGCGCCCCGGACGCCGCAGCCGAACTCCTCGCCGAGGAACACCGCGTCGTCGAACGCTGGGGCACCGCCGACGCCTTCACCGGCCTGCGCACCCGCACCCACGACACACTCGCCCGCTACGGCGTCGACCTGCCCGGTGTGACGTCCCGCAGCGCACCCGCCGCGACCCCGGCGGACCCCGAGGACCGGGAACTGTCCGACGCCGAACGCGCCGTCACCGACCTCGTCCTGGCCGGCCACGGCAACCGCGAGATCGCCACCCGGCTCGGCCTGTCCACCCGCACCGTCGAACTGCGGCTCACCAAGCTCTACCGCAGGCTCGGCGTCAAGGGCCGCTCCGCCCTGGTCACCCACCTGCTGGCCGGGCAGGAGGACGGCTGACCCATGCTGCTGGAGCGCGAACAGGAACTGACCGTCCTCGACAAGGCCGTCGCGGAGGCACAGTCGGGTTCCGGCGCGCTCGTCCTCATCGACGGCGGCGCCGGCACCGGCACCACCGCGCTCCTGCACCGGCTGGCCGACCTCGCGGCGTCCGCCGGCCTGCTCGTCCTGCGCTCCGGCGGCGCCTTCGGCGAACGCGGCGTCCCGTTCGGCGTCGTACGCCAGTTCGTGCTGCCCCTGCTCGCCGACCCGGGGGTACCCACACCCGGGCCCGCCGGCCCGCTGCTCGCCGCGGCCGACGGGCCGCACCCGCGGGACCCCACCGCCGCCGACCTCGCCGACACCCTGCACTGGCTGCACATCCTGCTCGCCGGGATCAGCACCGACCGCACCGTGCTGCTCGCCGTCGACGACCTCGGCTGGGTCGACGAACCCTCCCTGCACGTGCTGGCCCACCTCGCGGCGCGACTCGAAGGCCTGCGGATGCTGGTGGCCGTGGTCCGCAAGGACGGTCCGAGCGCCCGCGACCCGCTCGTCCGGGACATCGCGGCCGCCGCCACCCACCGCGTACGGGCCCGGGCACTGTCCCGCCGGGCCACGGGCCGGCTGGTCGCCGACCGGCTGGGGCCGCGCTGCCCCGAGGAGTTCGCGTCGGCCTGCCACCACGTCACCGGCGGCCGGCCCAAGGACCTCAAGGTGCTGTGTGACCGGGCCCGGCTCAGGCGCCTGGGCGGACCCGCCTGGCACACGACGCGGCTGCGGGAACTCGGCGAATCGCTGCGCCGGGAGCGGCTGCTCCTGCTGCTGCGCCGCGAACCCGTCGTGGAGGCCTTCGCCAAGGCCGTCGCGGTCCTCGGGGACCGGGCCACGGACGACCTCGCCGCGCGGCTCGCCGGACTCAGCCAGGAGCAGTGCGACCACGCCCGCGAGATCCTGTCCGGCACCTGGCCCGGCACCGCCGACGACGACCCGGAGCCGTCCGCGGCGTCCGTCCGCGCGGTCGCCGGGATCGTCCTGCGGGCCATGGGCGACGAGGAGAGCTCCCACCGGCACCGGCAGGCGTCGGTCCTGCTCGACGAGTGCGGAGCCGACCCCGAGGACGTCGCCGCACCGCTGCTGCACGTCGACCGGCTGGGCGACCCCTGGGAGATCCACCAGCTGCGCACCGCCGCCGCCGGCGCCCGGCGCAGGGGCGCCCCCGACGCGGCCGTGCGCTACCTCAGCCGCGCCCTCGTCGACGTGCCGGCCACCAGCCGTGTACGGGCCGAGCTGCTCTTCGAACTCGGTGTCACGGAACTGGAGTCGGGATCTGCCTCGGCCGGCCGGCACCTCGTGCAGGCCGCCCGGCTCATGCCGCACATCAGGCGCCGGGCGGAAGTCGTCTCCAGCACCCCGATGCACGTCGTCGGCAACGACCCCCAGCTCGCCGACCTCGTCCGCGAGACGGCCGCCGTCCTCGGCACGCCCCGAGAGACCGACCGGCACGGCAGGCAGCTGGCGATGCGGCTGGAGGCCCGCGCCCGCTACGCCGGGCTGCACGACCCGCGGTTCGTCACGTCTGCGGCACGGCGGCTGAACGAACTGGGGGAGCGGCACACCGGACCGCCGTCGTCGGAACGGGAACTGCGGACCGTGCTGCTGTTCGCCGCCGCCGTGGGCGGCGAGGCCGCCCACCAGGACATCGCCCGCATGGCCCGCCAGGTCCTGGACCGGGAACCCGCGCACGCCGCGCTGCCCGGCCCCGCGCTGGAGCTGCTGCCGCCGGTCCTGTACACGGTGGACGAACCACAGGCCGCCGCCTCCTGGCTGGACGCGGCACGGCTGCACGCCGCACGGGAGGGCGCCCCCGGCCTCATGGCCAGGGTGGAGGCGCAGCGCGGACTCCTCCTGCTGGCCCGGGGCGAGATCGCACTCGCCCGTGAATGCGGCACCCGCGCCTTCGCGCTCGCGGACGGGGCGCCCCCGGAAGAGCGGCTGCTGCCCGTCCTCACCCTGGGGCGGGTCGCGCTCGAACTCGCGGACGCGGAGCTGGCCGGGCAGGTGACCGACTCCGTCGAGTCGGCCGCCGACCTGCGGTTGTTCGCCCTGCAACGGGCGCTGCGCGGACTGCGTGCCGAGGCGCACGGCAACCTGCCGGTGGCCCTCGCGCAGTACCTCGACTGCGGCCGGGTGCTGGAGCGGGCCGGCTGGCTCAACCCGGCGATCGCCGACTGGCAGGTGCGGGCGGCGTTCGTCCAGCACCGGCTCGGCCGGACCGCCGAGGCCGCCGCCCTGGCCGACGAATGTCACGAGCGCGCCCGCGTCTGGGGCGCACCCACCATCCTGGGTCGCACGCTGCGGCTGCGCGGCACCCTCACCGAGGGTCCGGGAGGCGTCGCCCTGCTGCGGCAGGCCGTCGACCTCCTGGAGACGCGGGGCAACCGGTACGAACTCGCGCAGGCCCTGGCCGCCCTGGGCGGTCGGCTGCGGCGGACCTCGGACGCCGAGGGCGACCGCCTGTGGCAGCGCGGGCGACGACTGGCCGCCGAATTACGGAACACTCCGGACGGTATCCGGTCGGGAATGTCGACGAGGCCCGCCCGGGCCGTCGTCGCGGGACTCACCCCTGCCGAAATGAAGGTCGCGGAACGGGCGGCGCGCGGACTCAGCAACCGGGAGATCGCCGCAGAACTGGGAACGAGTACGCGGGCCGTGGAAAGGCACCTGACGAGTTCCTACCGTAAATTCGGCATCTCCGGACGTGACGAACTCGCCCGTACCCTGGGGCAGGCGTAGCGCTCGCATTGACCGTCCGGTCGCTCGTTTGAGCTCTCTCCTTTTCTTCGCCGTTACCAATGGGTAACGAATTGCTCCCCGGGGTCCCCCCAGGCATCTTCCCGAGCCCTGTGGCAGCTTCGCAGATCATGGCCCTGACGTGCGCCATCGCTTCCAGTTCGGGAGATTTCGCGGCGCTTCGGAAAGTACTCGACGGTAGGACCGCAATGGACACCGAACCATCGCCGTGCGGTACCGCAGTCTTAGGAACAAAAGGGCTGGTCGGAACCCGGTCGGCCTTGACATGGTTTTTCAGGTGGTGGCAATGTCATGAGTAAAGAAGATTCCGCTCGACGGGATGTTCTTCTGGTCATCAGCTCCGAGAGAGAGTGGCCCACCCCCCATGAAGAACGCAGGCCTCGACTTTGCAGAGAAACTTTCCGACGCGACGCACAACTGGGTGTCGGAACCGTATCGCGACAGTTATTGGGCGCTTTTCGAGCAGTCCTTCGTGTGCATGGCCAACCTGGATCTGGAATTTCGGATCCTGGAGGCCAACCAGTCCTTCGCCCGCCAGTTCGGCTGGAGCCCCGGGCGCGGGACGGGCAAGAACTTCTGCGAGTTCCTGCACCCCAGCGTGCAGGGCAAGCTGAAGAACGAGCTGATCCGGTTGGCGGACGGCCAGAGCCCCCGCTTCGCCGACCACATGGTCGCGCTGGACGCGAAGGACTCCGTCTTCCTCGGTGAGATGACCGGCATCGCGGTACGTGGCGGCGCCGGCCGGGTCGACCGCATCCTGGTCCTGGTCGATCCGGACGAGTCCGAGACCGGACCACAGATCGTGAGCGCCCGGCGCAAGCTGTTCAGCCCGATGCACGCACGCATCCTGGAGGGCGTGGCGGCCGGTGAATCGACGGTCCAGCTCGCCGCGAAACTCTTCCTCAGCCGCGGCGGAGTGGAGTACCACGTCTCCTCGCTGCTGCGGAAGATGAAGGTCACCAACCGGCCGGCGCTGATATCGAAGAGCTACTCCATGGGCGTGTTCGCCGTCGGCCAGTGGCCGCCCCGGGTGCGTCCGGAGTTCGTCTCCGAATGACCGCCCGGACCGTACAGGACCGCGGAGGGCCCCCACCCGTGCGGGAAGCCCTCCGCGGCCGGCTCACGACACCGACGTACGCGCCGCGTCGAGCTCCTTCTGGATCTCGGCGTTCACGGCGCTCTGGTGGTCGGTGAGGAAGAAGTGACCGCCGGCGAAGACCTGCATGCGGAACGTGCCCTCCGTGTGCTCCTGCCACGCCGAGGCCTCGTCCAGCGTCGTCCGCGGGTCGCGGTCACCGGTCAGCACGGTGAGCGCGCACCGCACCCTGCGCCCCGGAGCGCAGGTGTACGTCTCGATGGCCCGGTAGTCCCCGCGGATCGCCGGCATCGCCATCCGCAGCAGCTCGTCGTTCCCGAACACCGCCGAGTCGGTGCCGTTGAGCAACCGCAGCTCGGCGACCACCCCGTCGTCGTCCCGCTGATGGACCCGCTCGTCACGGCGGGTCGAGGGGGCGCGGCGCCCGGAGGCGACGACCGTGCGCGGCGGATTGTCGCCCGACGCCTCCAGCCGCAGCGCCGTCTCGAAGGCGAGGACCGCGCCCATGCTGTGCCCGAAGAAAACCGTCGGCTTCTCGCTCAGCCCGCCGATCTCCTCGGCCAACCGGTCCGCCAGCTCACCGATGTCCTCGATGCACGGCTCCCTGTGCCGGTCCTGGCGCCCCGGGTACTGCAGGGCCACCACGTCGGCCTCCGGGGCGAAGCGCACCGAGACCGGGTGGAAGAAGCTGGCCGAGCCACCCGCGTGGGGAAAGCAGACGAGCCGCACGGCACTGTCGGCGGACGGATGGTAACGGCGGATCCAGGCCGTGGTGGCGTCGTCGGCGATACGCGACATGGCATCCCTTTCCAGAGGTTTCGTCGGTGCGGCAGGCGGTCCGCGGCGCGTCCGCCTGCCGTCACCCGGCCATTGAAGAGGGCCCGCACCCCGCAAATCCCTACACTTGCCGCCCGCCCCCGCCACCACGGTTCCGGTCACCCCGGCCGCCGCCACCGGCCGAAAGACTAGCATTTCGCCCTGACTTGCTGTTTTAGAGTGAGCTCCACCAGTTCAGGCGAACAGTGGACCTGTGAGGTACTCGCGAACCATGCCGACCGAAACGTTTGAGTTCCAGGTAGAGGCCCGTCAGCTGCTCCAGCTGATGATCCACTCGGTCTACTCGAA
>NZ_JBVITR010000082.1:15970-18552 GCF_055574875.1 Streptomyces sp. NPDC034670 | reverse complement strand
GGAGCTTAGGGAACCCCCCCCCCCCCCCCCCCCCCCCCCCGCCCCCCCCCCCCCCCCCCCCCACCCCCCCCCCCCCCCCCCCCCCCCCCCCCCGCTCGGCGTTCCGTCTCCGGTGCGAGCGGGGCCGTGCCGGTGTTCATCCAGGTGATCGCCCCGGACCCCGCCCGCAGCGGACCAGCCGTGTGCGGGACGGGAACGAAGGGCGGGAACGCCCATGGAGGAACGGGTCGGTGCCGTCCGGGGCGGGAGCGAACCCGATGCCGACACGGAGCGCGACACCGGGGGAGCCGCGCCCCACCGGCCGGCTACGGGTGCGGCCGATCGCCGGGCCCGCTGACGCCCGCCGGTCTCGTACGAGACGATCATGCCGCGCTCCGGCATCAGCTCCTCGACCTCCCGGAAACTGAGCGGGAAGCGGAAGTACAGCCACACGCAGTGCGAGATCACCTCGACCGGATACCGGCGCCCCCTGTACGACGGCGCACTGTCCACGGGCGGTCCCCCTCCACCACGGCCAACCCGAAGATCATCCCACCGGACAGCCAACGTGACAGCACCCCGGCGCGGGCTGGGCGGACACCGCGCAGCGCCGGCCGCGGTGGTCGCCGGGCTCGCCGGCGCCCCGGCCACACGGGCCGCTCACACGACGCAGACGACGACAACGGCCTCCGCCGCTCCCTCGCTCCCGCCCCGCCCGCGGTGAGCAGTGCGTTGTGCCCGTGGTGCGGCTGCTCGGTCCGGCGTGCGGAGTGCGTCCGGCAGGGGACGCCGCGGGTGTTCGCCCGAGACCAGAGGGGGCCCGGTGGCTGGAGAGGCCGGGCGCCGAACGGCGTCGTGAAAGCGCTTTCAGCCTACGGTGTCGAACCGGCCACCGGTCCTGGGCGCCGCAAGGGGCAATCCGCCCATACGGGTTCGGCCTCAGGAAAGCCGCCGGGAGCATTCCCGCCGTAACGCGCGCGGGACGGCGCGGCCTTCCTCCCGTCCCGGCGCCGACGACGGACGGGGGACGCGGCATGGACCCAGCCTCCCCCGTCGCATCACACGACATACCGGAATACTCCACGTGATCTTCATGAATCGGCCATGATTTCCGGCGGCCCGGCGCGGCCGCACCGCTCGCCCGGGGTCGGCGGCGACCTGAGCAGCCGCGCCGCCGTGCGGAGCCGGCGCCGGAGAGTTCGGTGCGCCGCGATGAATGGCTCGTTGTCCACCGGTCGCCGCACCCCCGGCACCTTGCCGGAATCCGGGACGACCGACGGGCCATCGCCCAATGACCCGTCAGGTCCCCGTCGTCTCACCCTGCGGACGGGATCCCGCAAGAGCCCCTTCCTTGCCAACCGGCTTGCGCACCCGGGGGCTCTCACCGAAGCGTCCGAAAGCCGCGCTTGTTGACAGGGGCATATCACGGCGAAGGTTCAACCACCGATGCGGCACCTCCAGGACGCCCGCACTGTCCGCGGGACTGCCGCAGACGTGAACCAAGGGACCGGACATCCAACAGACCCACGATCCCTCACCGGAGGACAAGTGAAGGTCAAGACGTTCCTGTCGTCGGGCGCCTCCCGAAGAGCCCGTGCCGCCACCGTCGTCGCCGCCCTGGCGACCGTGTCCGCGCTCGTGACCCCCACCGCCATGGCGTCGGCGTCCGCGGACGCGAAGCCCACCGCGGCCCAGCTCGCCCGGGTCGGCGACGCGGTGCTCACCGCCGACGTCGGTGGCACGGCCTGGTACACCGACAAGGCGTCGGGCAAGGTCGTCGTCACCGCCGACAGCACGGTCTCGGCGGCGGAGATCAACAAGATCAGGAAGGCGGTCGGCGCGCAGTCCGGGGCGCTGCAGATCAATCGCACCCCGGGCAAGTTCAGCCGTCTGATCGCTGGCGGGGAGGCCATCACCTCCTCCGGCGCCCGCTGCTCCCTCGGCTTCAACGTCCGCAACTCCGCGGGCACGAACTTCGCGCTCACCGCCGGACACTGCACCAGCGGCCGGTCCAGCTGGAGCATCGGCACCGCGGTGCCGGGCCAGACCGTCTTCCCGACCTACGACCACGGGGTCATCCGGCACTCCAACCCCGCCGCATCCGACGGCCGCGTGTACCTGTACAACGGCACGTACCGCGACATCGTCAACGCCGGCAGCCCGACCGTCGGGACGCGCATCGAGCGCTCCGGCAGCACCACGGGTTACCGCACCGGCAGCGTCACCGGCCTGAACGCCACCGTCAACTACGGCAACGGCCAGCTGGTCTACAACACGATCCAGACCAACGCTTGCGCCGAGCCCGGCGACAGCGGCGGCCCGCTCTTCGCCGGCAACACCGCCTACGGCCTGCTCTCCGGCGGCAGCGGTAATTGCACCACCGGCGGCACCACGTTCTACGAGCCGGTCACCCGGCCGCTGAGCCTGTACGGCCTCAGCGTCTTCTAGCCCCGCAGCAGTACCGCGTCACAGGCAGGCCCCGGGGGGGGACAGTCGTCGGCGGCGGCCTCCCGGTCCGGGGGGGGGCGGGGGAGGGGAGGAACACCTGCCCGCGCTGTTTCCGTACTGCCGCGGTCCGCCACGCTGGTGCGGGGGGCAGCCAC
>NZ_JBVITR010000082.1:8491-15960 GCF_055574875.1 Streptomyces sp. NPDC034670 | reverse complement strand
CCTCCCCCCCCCCCCCCCCCCCCCCCCCCCCTCCCCCCTCCCCCCCCCCCCCCCCCCCCCCCCGCCGCCGGCCCGCCTGGCCGGGCCGGCGGTCCCCGAAGGCGACGGCGTGCGATGTGCCGGGTTCGTGTCAGTGAGGTGGTTGGCAGTGGCTGGCGGCTGCTTCCTGGCGTATTTTCGCAAGTGACGGAGGAGTGAGCGGCTGTCTGCTGCTGACATCGGGGTGACACGGACAACGCCTCTCACTGTCACGGAGCGGTGTATCCCATGGTGGCTCACTGACACGAGGTCGAGATGTCGCAGCACGTCGATCCGCAGGCGCCGTCAGTGCCCCGACTGCTCCCGTCGCTTCACCGCAATGGAGACCTACTCCCTCATGGTGATCAAGCGAAGCGGGGTTGCAGAGCCCTTCAACCGCACCAAGGTCATCAGCAGCGTTCGGAAGGCGTGCCAAGGTCGCCCAGTCACCGAGGACATGATGGCCCAGCTAGGCCCTGTCCGGCGGATCATGTGACCTTATGACTGGTCGCTCGTTGGTTCGGGCATGGGGCGGGGGGCTGACGAACCACGAGTGGTCGCTGCTGGAGCCGCGTCTGCCGCCGTCAGGTGGTCGGGGTGGCCGGTGGAACGACCATCGCACCGTGGTCAACGGGATCCTGTTCCGGATCCGGACCGGTGTCCCCTGGCGGGACCTGCCGGGACGCCACGGGTCGTGGAAGACCGTCTACGAACGGCATCGTCGCTGGTCGGCGGACGGCACGTGGGACCGGATCCTGCAGGCGGTCCAGGCCGACGCCGACCTCGCCGGCCGGATCGACCGGTCGATGGTCGGCGTCGACTCGACGTCCTGCCGGTCCCATCAGCACGCGGCCGGCGCCCGCAGGGCCCGGCCGCGGATCCCGAAAAAAGGACAACGCCCCGGCACCACCGCCCCGACGAGGGACTCGGACGGTCCCGGGGTGGCCTGACCTGCAAGATTCACCTCGCCGGCGAAGGCGGCTGCCGTCCCGTGGCCGTCCTGGTCACGCCCGGCCAGTGGGGCGACGCTCCACAGCTGATCGAGGTCCTGGACCGGATCCGGGTGGCCCGACCGCTGACGTGGACGGCCCAGAACCCGGTCCGACCACGTCAGCGGCGACAAGGCATACAGCTCGCGCCGCAACCGCCGCCACCTGCGAAGACGCCGCATCCGGCACACGATCCCGGAGCCGAAGGACCAGCGGGCCAACCGCCGACGCAGAGGCAGCGCGGGCGGCCGGCCCACCGGCTTCGACCGCGAGCTCTACCGGCGCCGCAACGAGGTCGAACGCACAGTGAACCGCCTCACGAACTCCCGGGCGGTCGCCACCCGTTACGACAAGCGGACCTACGTCTTCCACGGGACCGTCACAGTCGCAGCGATCCGCTTATGGCTCAAACCATGATCCACCGGACAGTGGCTAGGGGCTGACGCGGGTGAGGCGCTCGAAAGTGTGATCAGCGGCGTGCACCTGCGGGACCCGCAGGTTCTTACCGGCCGCAGCTATCCGTGATAGGCGTCAATGCGGCGCCTGTCCGGTTCACCTGCTGGGCTGCGTGTCGAGGTGGCGCAGAGCGGAGGTTTCAGTCATTCGGCAGCCCCGGCCTACCGGGCCTGCGAAACGGGCGTGTCGCTGTTCCAGTCATGCGCGGCACGATGCCCGGGCGATGACGGACTTGGCACTGCCCCCGCTCTCCCTGAGTCAAACGCGGCGCTCCGCATGGGCCGATACCCACACCTCGTCACTTCCTGTACTCGATCAGTCGCGCTTTGCTTCCGGTGCACGTATCCGTCGGCCGGACCGCACCTCGCCCCGGCGACGGTGCACCATGTCCGGAAGGGGAAGACCGCATGGCCAACGAGCTGTGCTACGGCGACCGCATCCACCTGCAGAACCTCTACCAGGGAGACGGCGGCTACCTGGACTCCAACGGCAACGCCACCGCCCCCGGCGCCAAGTACGGCATCTACACCGCCGCCACCGCCAACCGCGACGAGGGCACCGGCACCTGGGAAGTCGTCTCCGGCTCCTGCGCCGCCACCGGCTCCCCGTCAAAAGCGGCGACATCATCTACCTGCGCAACCTTTACCGCGGCAACGGCGACGCCGGCCCCGCACAGAAGAACGCCGGCAGCCTCTACGACGTCACCACCGCCTGGGGCAAGGACCGCGACGAGAACAGCAGCCGCTGGCAGATCTTCGACCAGACCGCCATCCCCCGGGACGGCATCGTCCGCTTCAACGACACCGTCCTGCTGTGGAACACCTACCACGGCCGCGGAGGCTTCCTGGAGACCAACGGCAACGGCACCGTCACCGGCGTCCGCTTCGAAGTCGACACCAACCCCTACTTCAACCGCGCAGCCGACGTCACCCTCTGGAAGATCCTGCGCGCCTGACCCGCAGCCCGTGACACCCGGTGCGGGGCCGACCCCATCGGCCCCCCACCGCTCACGCAGACGCTGTATATGACGCCTGCTCACGCTCAATCACGACTACCGCTTCGAGCGCGGTGACAAGGCCATCCGGTGCCTCACGACGAACTGGACCCGACCGGCTCCGCCCCTTCTGACAACGACCAGCCTCGCCGACACCACTGCCACGGCCGTACACGCGCACCCAGCGGCCGCTGCGGTCACAGGACACGAGCGCGCAGCCACCCCGAGCCCGGCCAAGACCCCCAGGAAACAGCTGCCTGAGCGGTCACCGCGCTGCTCCGGTCCACCAGCCCTCCTTCGAAAGACCAAGGAACCCGAATGGAACCGACCCACAACGCAACCGATGCCGAGGCGGAGACCCGCCGGGAAGTGCTGGCGGCAATCACCCGGCAGGCCCGCGCAGTGGGGGACCAGGCGGACCCGGACAACGCCCGGCTGCTGGAGCACCTGGCCCGTGCGGTAGCGGCGTTGTCCGGCGCGGCAGGCCCGGCGCCCCAGACACCGGCCGACGCAGACCCACAGGACCAGCTGCAGATGGTGGCTCCTGCCGGGCAGCAGCGAGCCGGAGGTCACAAGGTCGGCCTGGCACTGGAACTGGAACAGTAGTCGGAGCCTGTGACCAGCCCTCTGCCCTGACCGGCCCCTTCCAGCCGGAGCGAGCAGCCCGGCGACCGCAGTCCCCGTGGTACGGACCCTGGTGGTGGTGCCGCCAACGTACGCGAGGCGGCCGGCGGTGTCACACCCGCCGAGCAGCAGCGTCCGGGACCGGCGGCCAGGGAGCCCGTGACTCCACCGACGATTACCCCCGCCGTCTCCCTCACCTTGTACCTGAGCCAGCCGACCCTGGTCACAGGCCGATAGACGTCATAGAGCCACTTGAAGACCACGCCTTCCAGACCGACGGGCCTCAGAAGCTGTTGTCTTTTCGATCTTGGGAGATGCGCGTCGAACGGGAGTCCCGATCGGGTGGTCGCGGGGCGCTGGGCGCATACGAACAGGACTTCCTGAACAGCTCGTTGGTGTCGAATCACCGAGCAGCAGCGGGAAGGCCCTGGTGCAGCAGTCCTGCGTGCCGATGGCCGGGCAGTCCAGCGCGGTCACCTGGGAGTGTGACTGCCTGGCTCACCGGTTCGGAAACGCCGCCGACAACGGGACGAAGGCGGTGCGGGCGTCGGTGTGCTCGTTCCACTGGGCGCCGATCCGGCCGCTGAGCTCGGCCTCGATCAGCTCCTGCAGCATGCGCTCGGCGACGTTGCGGACGAGCTCGAGCCCGTCCCCCGTGCGCAGTGACTCCAGCAGGCGTTGTAGGTCAGACTGGGACAAGACCGCCGGGCACCTCCAGTGTTGAACTGGCTGTTCACCAGGGAGATTTGCACGGTGGCCTGCCCGATGCGCAGGAAGCGGAGACCGTCGCCGGATGCACGCCCCGGGCACCCGCTCGCGCACACCCGCACGGTGATCGCCTACACCATCTCGCGGGACGCCATCCAGGCCGGTGGTGTGCTCAGCTTGACTCTGAAGCTCAGAACTCCTGACGGGACGGTCGCCATGACCCTCGCGCGTGGCGGGTCAGGGGCCGCGGAACGTGGCGCGGTAGGCGCTGGGTGAGACCCCTAGTTCGGATCGCAGATGCAATCGCAATGAGCCGGCGGTGCCGAAGCCCGCGGTGACGGCGACCTCTTCGATGGGCAGGTCGGTGCGTTCCAGCAGGGAGCAGGCTCGCTCGATGCGCTGTCGGGTGAGCCACCGTCCCGGCGATGTGCCGATCTCCTCTCGGAAGCGGCGGGTGAAGGTTCGCGTGCTCATCGATTCCTGGTCTGCCAGTTCCCGGAGCGTGACGGGCCGGTGGAGGTTTGCGAGTGCCCATTGGCGCGCTTTGCCGGTCGAGGAGACACTCGGGTCCGGCATCGGCCGCTGCACGTACTGCGCCTGCCCGCCCTCGCGGTGTGGCGGGACGACGGAACCGCGCGCCACGTCGTTGGCGACTGCTGCGCCGTGGTCGGTGCGGATCATGTGCAGGCACAAGTCGATGCCCGACGCCGCTCCGGCAGAAGTGAGGACGCCGTCGTCGTCGGTGTAGAGGACGTCCAGGTCGAATACGACCTCCGGGAACCGCTCCCGGAACCGGGCGGATGAGCGCCAGTGCGTGGTTGCCCGCCGCCCTGTCAGCAGGCCCGCCGCGGCCAGCACGAACGAGCCCGTACAGATCGAAGCGATCCGTGTGCCCGGTTGAGTCCGCGCCAGCGCGGCGGTGAGCGAGGGGTCAAGCGGCCCGCTCCAGGGTTCGAAGTCGTCCTCGGAGCCGGGGACGATGACAGTGTCGGCCTCGGCCAGTGCCTCGAGGCCGTGAGCGACGGTGATGGAGAAATCGGCGTCCGTGTGCATCACGCCGGGCTCGGTCGCGCACGTCACGATCTCGTAGAGCGCGGCGCCGGCGGCCGAGCGCGCCTGGCCGAAGATCCGGTGGACGATGCTGAGTTCGAACGACAGCACCTTGTCACGGACCAGGACCGCCACTCGGTGGCACCCGTCCTCGGCGAAAGCAGCCATGGCCTGATCCTCGCACATATTGTCCATCAGGCCAGTCGTCGTGGCGGTGCCGCACGGTCACCATCGACGTCATGAACATTCTTTGGATTCTTGCCCACCCCGAACCCCGCTCGCTCAACAGCTACCTCGCCGCGGAGGGACAGCGCGCGCTGCGCGCTGAAGGTCACCAGGTCGAGGTGTCGGACCTGTACGCAATGGGCTGGAACCCCGTCGTCGACACCGCCGACTACGCCCACCCCCCGGCGAAGCGGTTCCAGGTCGCTGCCGCTGCGAAGCAGGCGTACGAGAGCGGCGCGCTGAGCGCCGACATCCGAGCCGAGCAGGAAAAGATCAACCGGGCAGACACCATCGTGGTCCAGTTCCCGATGTGGTGGTTCGGAATGCCCGCCATCCTCAAGGGCTGGTTCGACCGGGTCTGGCACCAGGGCTTCGCATACGGGTTGCGCGGTCCGAACGGCGAGTGGATCGGCTACGGGGACGGGTTCCTCGCGGGCAAGCGTGCGATGACGGTTGTGACCATGGGCGGGCCGGCAGGATTATACGGTGAGCGGGGCATCCACGGATCCGTCGACGAGCTGCTGTTCCCGCTGCAGCACGGCACCCTGTTCTACGCGGGCGCGGAGGTGCTGCCCCCGGTGCTGATCACGGGTGCCGACCGGTTCACGCCCGAGGAGGGCGAGGCGGCGGCCGAGGAACTGCGCGAGCGCCTGCTCGCGATTCCGACGACCGAGCCGATCGCGTACCGACCGCAGAACGGCGGAGACTACGACCACGACCTCGTGCTGCGACCGGACGTGGCACCGGGGCTGACCGGTCTGGGAGCGCACGTGGCCTGTGAAGTTTCCCCGTGATCTTGGACACTCGATCTCTATGCCGCAAGGGTGTGCTGGTGGCGCTGCCTGGTCTCGGCCGGGGTGAGGTAGCCGAAGACCTTGTGCTTGCGTAGGCGGCGCCGGTTGTAGAACGCCTCGATGAAGGCGAAGACCTCGACGCGGGCGGTGGCCCGGTCGGCCCGGGTGCGGGTGCCGATCTCTTCCTTGAGCAGGGCCCAGAAGCTTTCCGCGGCGCATTGTCGAAGCATGATCCGGTACGGCCGCCGCTTTGTCGCAGGCCCAACTCACGTATTTCACTGCGGAACCCTGCTGATGTGTATTCGCTGCCGCGATTCCGAGTGTGTGATGCATCCCGGCTGCAGGCCGCCGCGGCCGTGGGCCATCTTCAGGGCGTCGACGACGAGGGAGGCGCGGTGGTGGGCGGCCATCGCGTATCCGACGATCTCGCGGGTGGCCAGGTCCAGCCAGCAGGCGAGGTAGAGCCGGCCCCCGGCGGTGGGGAGGCAGGTGATGTCCCCGACCGGCTTCGTGCCCGGCCGCTCGGCGTGGAAGTCGCGGCCGATCAGGTCCGGGGCCGGTCTCGCCTTCTTGTCCGGCCGGGTCAGCGAGCGCCGTCGACGGCGGTGGGCGCCCTGGATACCGCGTTCACCCATGACGCGGGCGACGCGTTTGCGGTTCACCGCCCGGCCCGGGCGCCGCAGTTCGGCGTGGATGCGCGGGACGCCGTACGTGTGGCGGGATGCGACGTGGATGACGGTGATCTCGTGGGCCAGGGCCTCGTCGGCCGCCTGCCGTGCGGCGCGGGCCTTCGCCGCCGCCTGCCAGGCGTAGAAGGAGGAGCGGGCCACGTTCAGCAGCCGGCACAGGAAAGCGACGCCGTGGGTGGTCTTCTCCGCTTCGATGAACGCGTACGTCTCGTTCATCGATCGCTTTCCTTCGCGAAGAAGACCGCGGCTTTTCGCAGCACCTCGATCGTCTTGGCCTGCTCGGCGCTCTGCTTCCGCAGTCGCTTGAGCTCCTCACGCTCGGCACCGGTCAGCTCGCCGGGGCGTCCTTCGCCTCGGTCCACCTTCGCCTGGCGGTACCAGTTGCGCAGAGACTCCGGACTCACCCCGAGTTCCCGGGCGGCCTCGGTGACTGTCCGGCCTGTGGAGTGGGCCCTGTCCCCGAGTGGTGGACACCTCTGAGCCCGGCCCTGCCAGGGGCCGGGAAGGAGGCATCTTTTATGGTGATGAAGGTCTACTCGCCCGAGTTCAGGGCGGATACTGCCGCGCTGTACCTGTCGGATCTGCAGCACGGACAACTGCCCGCGTCGCACTTTCGCCGCCGCGCGGCGACGGCGGGGGAGGCGGCGGCGGGGGAGGCGGCGGCTCGGTCAAGCGGGTGCAGCCGGTCGACGTGAACAGGACCAGCATCGTGGTGGTCAACGCCGTGTGCATCGTTCGCCGGACCGGCCGGCATCGGAGTGCGGGCAGGGGAAAGGGACGGAACTCATCGAAGTCTCTGGCTCACCGGTTCGTGCTCCTCGCGGGCCGGGGGGGGGGGGGGGGGGGGGGGGGTGGGGGGGGGGGGGGGGGGTGGGGGGGGGGGGGGGGGGGGGGGGGGGTTTGCGCTTCTGTTCTCTCGCAC
>NZ_JBVITR010000082.1:0-8481 GCF_055574875.1 Streptomyces sp. NPDC034670 | reverse complement strand
GGTGCTCCTGTTTCTTCTCCCCTCCCCCCCCCCCTTCTCCCCTTCGTCCTCCCCCCCCCCCCCCCCCCCCCCCCCCCCCCCCCCCCCCCCCCCCCCCCCCCCCCCCCAGCGCGGTCGCGGTGGCCGCGATCACTTTGTCGTCGTGCGGGGTGTCATCGAGGGTACGGTTGGTGAACACTGCCAGCACGATCGGCGCGTTCGATCCGGGCGGCCAGACGATCGCCAGATCGTTGGCGGTGCCGTGGTTGCTCGCGCCGCCGGTGCCGGTCTTGTTGCCGACCGTCCAGTCCGGGGGAATGCCTGCCTTGATCCGGTCGGCGCCGGTGAGGCTCGCCTTCAGCCATCCGACCAGCCGGGCCCGGTCTCGGGTGTGGAGGATCGAGCCGGTGGTGAGCTCGGCGAAAGTCCGTGCGGCGGCCGCGGGAGTAGTGGTGTCGCGCTTCTCCCCAGGCTGCCACTCGGTCAGCCGGGGTTCCGGCCGGTCCAGGCGACTCACCCGGTCGCCGATGGCGCGAAAGAAGTCGGTCAGCCCGCGCGGCCCGCCGATCTGCTCCAGCAGCATGTTGCCCGCGAAACCGTCGGACTTGGTGATCCCGGCACGGCACAGCTGGGCCGGGGTCATGCCCGTGTCGGTGTACTCGGTGGTCTCGGGGGAGTTCCCGGTCAGGCCGGTCATGTCGGAGGGCTTCCAGTGCACGACTTCGTCCATCAGCCCCGGCCTGCTGGTGCGTGCTTCGTGCAGCACTGCCGCGCAGGCGAACACCTTGAACATGGAGTTGAAGGGAAAGCGCTCGTCGGCCCGGTAGCCGACCGTGCGGCCGGTCCCCAGGTCGATGCCTACCGCACCGATCCGCCCTGCATAGGATTCCTCGAGTTCCCGCAGCGTCCTGCGCAGTTCCGGCCCGGAACCGGATGAGGAGGTGCTGCCCGTCCGGGCGGCAGCGACGCTTGTGGAGCCCTCTTCGCCGGTAACGGCACCGGCCGCATAGGCGAGGCCGCCTAGCAGTGCGGAAGCGGTCACAGCCGTGATGGCTAATCGCAGTCGGAGAAACCGTGTCATGCCGGTAAGAAGATCAGACGCCGTTCGCGCGCGTCCAGAAGATAGCGTGCCGACACGCTCGGCACCGGTACGAGATCCCGGCGATCGGTGTTGTCACGTTGTTGGGTGCGTGACTGTCCGATGGCGCAACAAGGCGTGGTGGGCTCGTGGCCAGGACCTGTGTTCAGGCCGTGGTGGGCGGGTTGGTAGCGCTGGTGACCCGGTCCGCCTGGCTGAGATGCGGGAGGTGGCTGGGGAGAGTGCAGCGAGCCCCGGGTGGCCTACCGCAGCCCGCCGTCATACCGGGTGCGCTCGGGGCCGACGGTGGAGCAGGTACATGCCGAGGACGAGCAGCAGCTGGCGTCCGGCCTGGTCGAACTGTTCCTGCAGCGTAGGTTCACGAAAGAGGTCGGCCAGCTGTCCGGCATCGGCGGCGAGACCGGTGCGCTGGACGAGGTAGTCGGCCGTGGAAGCGCGGTGGACGGCCCGGGCCCGATCCAGCAGCGCGTCGTCCACCGTCCCGTCCAAGGTGCGGTCCAGCGCCGTGCGCAGGGCCTCGACCTGGGTCATGACCGCGTCGACGGTCATCGGCGCCCCGCGGGTCCGAGGGCGCGGACGAGGCCAGTGGCTGCGAACACCGATTCGGGCTCCATCACGTCCCGCACCGCGTCCAGCAG
This sequence comes from Streptomyces sp. NPDC034670, assembly GCF_055574875.1. Taxonomy (NCBI): domain Bacteria; kingdom Bacillati; phylum Actinomycetota; class Actinomycetes; order Kitasatosporales; family Streptomycetaceae; genus Streptomyces; species Streptomyces sp. NPDC034670. Next base: position 6,765 of record NZ_JBVITR010000082.1, on the reverse strand, counting down.
TTCGGCCCGCCCGCGCACCGTCAGCGTCTTGCCATTGCCCAGCTCGGTGATGAGCCGCACGAACCGGGCCCGCGCGGTCGGCGTGGCCAGCTGATGCCCGACCTGCTCCAGCAGACCCACGGCGCCCTCACGCGTCACCTCCTGGCTGCGCCGACCACGTCCCACCCATGTCACCCACGCCCGCTGCGCCTGCCGGGTGGGCACGTAGCCGTCCCACCACAGCCGCATGGCCAGCGGCACCTGCGCGAGTGCATTCAGGTGCGTCACACCTGCTGGCGCCTGTCCAGCAGGAGCAGCAGCCGGCGCTGGTTGGCGCTGTGCTCGGCCTTGTCCGAGCCGTGCCGCCGGGTCCGTAGACGCGGCTGGTCCAGTGACCTGAGTCGGGGATTCGTCGGCAGTAGGTGGCGACTTTGTCGAGGATCTCGTCGGCGGTCTTCGTCCAGACGAACGGCCTGGGGTGCTCGTGCCAGCCGGCGAGCCAGGAACGGATGTCGCGTTCGAGGGCCTGGACGGAGCGGTGGACACCGCGCCTGAGCCTTTTCTGCGTGAGCTCGGCGAACCACCGCTCCACCAGGTTCAGCCAGGACGCACTCGTCGGCGTGAAGTGCAGGCGGAAACGCGGATGTGCCACCAGCCACCGCTTGACGGCGGGCGTCTTGTGGGTGACGTAGTTGTCCAGGATCAGGTGCACCTCGAGCCCGGCGGGCACCTCCCTGTCCAGCCCGGTCAGGAACTTCTTGAACTCCACGGCCCGGTGCCCGCGGTGCAGAGAGCCGATCACTTTGCCGGTGGCGACCTCCAGGGCGGCGAACAGGGTGGTGGTGCCGGCCCGGACGTAGTCGTGGCTGCGGCGTTCGGGAACGCCGGGCAGCATCGGCAGCACCGGCTGGGACCGGTCCAGGACCTGGATCTGGGACTTCTCGTCCACGCACAGGACCAGGGCCTTCTCCGGCGGGTCGAGATACAGGCCGACGACGTCGCGGACCTTGTCGATGAACAACGGGTCGGTGGACAGTTTGAACGTCTGTGAGCGGTGCGGCGCGAGGGCGAACGCCCGCCAGATCCGCGAGATCGCCGACTGGGACATGCCGGTGGCCGCCGCCATCGACCTCGTCGACCAGTGGGTGGCGTTCTTCGGCTTCTCCTCGAGTGTCTTGACGATGACCCGCTCGACGTCCGCATCGGTGATTTTCCGGGGGACGCCGGGCCGCGGCTCGTCGGACAGTCCGTCCAGACCGCGGTCGAGGAAGCGCCGCCGCCAGGTGCGGACCGTGTCCGGAGTGACCCGCAGCCGGCGGGACACCTCCATGATCGAGTGTCCCTCGGCGCACTCCAGCACGATCCGCGACCGCAAGGCCAGAGCCTGGGCCGTCGTGCGACGACGGACCCAGCCCTCCAGCGCGGCCCGCTGGGCATCGGTCAGCGACAACGGCGGAATCTTCGGACCCGGACGACTCATACCAAACCAACGACGAATCTCCGACTCAGGTCACTAGGACGTAAAGGGTAATCCGCCTAGGTCAAACGCCCTCTCAGAACTCACCATCACGCGTTGCTGCTTCTCACCGGCACAATCAGCAGGGGGTGCGGCAAGGAGGGCGGTAGCCGCCGGGTGGTAGGGGGGCCAGCACCACCCCCGTCCGGGCAGCCAGCTGGATGGTCCGCGGCGCCGGCCCCCCGTAGCGTTCCGGCCATGGAGATCACGAAGAGTGCGCGGTGGGGCCGGTCCGGACGGTGGCGTGCGGGGCTGGCCGTGGCCGGGGTCGCCGCAATCGGGACCGCATCGCTTCTCGGGCCGGGCACCACGGCCGAGGCCACGGGCGCCGGCGGCGGGGACGCGCGGTCGCGGCTGCAGCGGGACGCGGACGCGGTACGGGACACGGGAGCCACCGGGCTGACGGTGCTCGCCCGGGACGCGGCCGGACGCGAGACGCAGGCCCGGTCCGGCACCGCGAGCCTGAAGGACGGGGGCCGGGTGCCCTTCGACGCCTACTACCGCATCGGCAGCGACACCAAGACCTTCACGGCCGTGGCCGCGCTCCAGCTCGTCGGCGAGGGCACGCTGAGCCTGGACGACACCGTCGAGCAGTGGCTGCCCGGGGTGGTCGCCGGCAACGGCAACGACGGCAGCCGCATCACCCTGCGCAACCTGCTCCAGCACACCAGCGGCCTGGCCAATTACACGGACATCGCCTTCGAGGACCCGGCGGAGCTGACGCCCGAGCGCTTCCACGCACAGCGGTTCCGCTCGCAGACCCCCGAGGAGCAGGTCGCCGTGGCGATGGAGCGCGCCCCCGGCTGGCTGCCGGACGCGGACGATCCGGGCGCCGAGACGCAGTGGGCGTACTCCAACACCAACTACGTGCTGCTCGGGATGGTCATCGAGAAGGCCACTGGCAACCCCTGGGCGCAGGAGGTGCACGACCGGATCATCGAACCGCTGGGGCTGCGCCGCACGCTGATACCGGACACCTCGCCGTACGTGCCGATGCCGACGGCCGCCGGGTACACGCAGTTCCCCGGCCGGGACGACCTCACCGACACCACGCTGGCCGTGGGCGGCGGCGCGGACGGCGGCATCATCAGCACCACCCGCGACATGAACACCTTCCTGCGCGCCCTGATGGGCGGCCGGCTGCTGCCGCCGGAGCAGCTGGAGCAGATGCGCACCACCGTCCCGGCGCCCGGCTACGCCACCGACGGCAGGACCCGCTACGGGCTCGGCCTCGCCTGGCGCCCGGCCGAGGGCTGCGGGGGCGGGATCTGGTACCACGGCGGCACGTCCTTCGGCACCGCCTCCGAGACCGCCGTCACGCCCGACGGCCGGGTGTCGGCCGCGGCCGCTGTCTTCACCACGCGCTTCGGTGACGAGAAGCGCTTCCTCGAGCAGGCGGAGGCCGCGGTCCGCCTGCTGGACCGGGCGGTGTGCGGCGACCGGAAGCGCGGGTGACCAGGGGCGCACACCCGCAGAAGACACCGCTTGATTTCCTCGATAGGAGTCGCGTAGTCGGGAGCGTGGGCCCGCAACAGGTCCACTCGATCGGTTTTCAGGCGTCGCAGGCCCGCCTCCAGCGATTCGCGTACTGCGGCGCGGGCGGCGCGGAGGGCGGTCAGGGCCCGTATCCCGCCGGTGCTGTCACGTTGGCTGACCGGGTGGGATGATCTCCGGATTGATCATGCTGGAGGGGGCTGTTCGTGGGGGACGCGTCGCCGTCGTACAAGGGCCATCGGTACCCGGTCGAGGTCATCTCCCACTGCGTGTGGCTGTACTTCCGCTTCCCGTTGTCCTACCGCGAGGTCGAGGAACTGATGCTCGAGCGCGGCGTGATCGTCTCGTACGGGACCGTGCGACGGTGGTGTCGGAAGTTCGGGCAGGCCTACGCGAACGGGCTGCGCCGCAGGCGTCCCCGGCCCGGCGGCACATGGCATCTCGACGAAGTCTTCATCAAGATCAACGGTGAGCAGAAGTATCTGGGGCGGGCTGTGGACCGGGACGGCAACGTCCTCGACATCCTCGTGCAGAACCGCCGCGACAAGGCCGCGGCCAGACGGTTCCTCCGCAGGCTGATGACGAAGACCCGGGCAGTGCCGAGGGTGATCGTCACCGACAAGCTCCGCTCCTACAGCGCCGCCGGGTTATGAAGGGCTTCCCCTCCGTGGGCGGGGCGCAGAGGTTCCTGTCCGCGTTCAGTGGCATCTCATCCCACTTCCGGCCTCGTCGCCACCTGATGCCCGCACCTCACTACCGAGCCGAAATGACCGTCCGCTTCACCGTCTGGGAGCAGATCACCGGCGTCACGGACCGACCTGCCACGGCCTGAGCACCGGCCCGGAACCCGGCCCCACCACACCTCGACACACCGTCGGACGCTCACACACCCGACAACATGACAACGCCCAACGAGGCGTTCGCCTGGCACTCCACCGAGGCGTTCCTGTCCCTGAACGGGTGCCGGCTCGACTATCCGCCCAAGGAGGCGGTCGCCCTGGTGCGGGAGGCGGCCGCCGGCACCCTGGGCGTCGGCCTCATCGGCCGCCGGCTGCGCGCATGGAGTGTCTTCTGACCGTCGGGCTCTGCCGAGCCGCGCGCTCGCCACCGGGCGGGCCGCGACGACCGACCTGTCGTCCCCCTCGGCCCATCGGGTCTTGTTCGCGCCGTGCTCGCCGACGCCTGGTACAGCCACTGTGCGTCGTCGTGTTCCGGACGGTCGTCGCAGCGACATCGGGTCGTCGAAAGGGGGATACGCGGACGGCGACGAACCGGGCGTCAGCACGGACGTACCCGCAGAACCATCACCGGTCGCATCGCGTCCCTGGCACGGACCGAGGCGGTGGTGATTACGGCGTAATCACCACGAAACACGCGGATCTGGTCGGTGATCTCCAGCGGGTAGGCGTGGCTGGGTGGTTGCTTCCCGGCCCGGCGGGCAACGGGATGCCCAACAAGGCGCCCAGGCCCGTCCGCCCGTCTCCATACGTAGGACGCCACCCTCAACCCATGCCGGTGGCCGGGGGCTTGAGGTCGGCGACCTTGCGCAACAGACCTCGGAGAATGACGAACAGCATCGCCGATGCCACGCCCATGCTGACGCCTGCGAATGCGGCACCAAGAACGCTGAAGTCCTCCATGCCCTCCTGAGGGAAGGGGATGCCGCCGAAGAGCACATGACCGGCCACGGCGAATGCCAGAACGGCCGCCGAGACCGAAGAGCCGATCAGGATGTCGATCCACCGGAAAGCCCGGGATGTGAAGATCGCATCGTGCCGCACCAGGTCGAGCAGCATAAAGACCGCGGCAAGCGCGACTTGCACACAGGCGACCCCGATGATCCCCGCCGTCACGTAGGGCACGGAGTACGGACCATATGGGGGGTGACGGTCAACGGCATCCGCCGCTATCCCGGGGATGATGACGATCTGACCGAAGAGGCCGAGCAGGATGGCGGTCACGATGCCGAGTTGAAGTGCGGCCACGAAAAAGAGGCCCGTTCGCGGTAGCGCGGGTCGATTGCTGGCGAGAGTCACTTGATTGCCTCCGATTGGCGTGCAGACAGGCGCTGCATCAGCCTCACGGCCCAGCTTCTCAGAAGGATGACCACAAGGTCGTACCTGAGTAACTACGCTGCGCCGCTTGGGCAGTGACGATGAGCGCACCCACTCTGACGAACGTCACACGGACGCTGCCCTCCCACTTGCTGATCATATTGTGGTCGTAACCGGCCGCCTGTTCGTCTTCCGTACCACGCGCTCCGCTCCAGCCGTCGCGGACCGGGCAGCGATGCCAGGGGGTGTCGTTCGGACCGGCCACCGCTGCACGGAGTTGCCCGATTCGCCGCCGTACGGCGCTGTTACCTTGGCGGGCATGAAGACGCCTGGCGCCCGGACAGTACGACGCGAACTCCTCGGCTGCGGCCCCTGAGACGGAAGAAGGCAGCCGATTGGCCGATGACACCGCGGAGCACGGGGCACCGGCGAACTCAGCCCGCAGCAGCGCAGGCAGGCCACCACCCGCGCCCACCAGTTGGACGCGGCCGTCGACGACCGCGTCCGCGCCGCCTTCACCGCGGCACTGGTCCCGACCGAGGTGCCCGGCCAGAAGCCGACCACCTCCTTCACCCGGATCGCCAAGGACGACGGTTCCCTCGCCGAGCGCGTCACCGCGGCCCTCAAGGCCAAGGGCTGGATCACCCCCACGCTCGGGACCGCGCTCGTCCGCATGGCTCTCGACGGTCCCCTGGCCAACGCCTGGAACAGGGGCCACGTGCGCTTCGGGGACCTGTGGTCCTGGTACACCCAGTACCCCTGCCTCAAGCGCCTGCCCAACCGGCAGGTGCTCGAGCAGGCCGTACTCGGCGCCGCTGAAGTCCTCCTGTGGCAGCAGGACGCCTTCGCTCTCGCCGACGGCTACGACGAGGCCACCGGCGAGTACCGGAACCTGTGCATCCACGGCGACGAGCCCGACCCCACCCCCGTCACCGATGAAACGCTCCTGATCCAGCCGGCACGAGCGGTCGAGCAGCGCGTCCGAGCCATCGACAACCAGCCGACCGAACCGGTCACGCCGCAGGAGAGCGGCAACGGCGGTGGAGGAGGCATCCCGCACCCCAGGTCCAGCTCCGGCTCCGTCACTCTTCCCCCGGGGCCCGGTCCTCAGCCTCCGCAGCCCCCGGCCAGGACGGTCGTGCACAGGTTCTGGGGCGTCAAGACCCTCAATCCCAACCGCCCTGCCGCCGACTTCGCCGACATCCAGCAGGAAGTCCTCGCGCACCTTGAGGCGACCGACGGCGTCCAGCTCGAAGTCCGCATCGAGATCACCGCGACCACCACCGAAGGATTCACCGAACAGCAGGTACGCACCGTCCGGGAGAACGCCGCCCAGCTGAAGTTTGAGGACAACGGCTTCGAAGAGAACTGAGCCTGGTCCGACGATCCGTGCTACGGCATCGATCTGCCCAAAAGGGTCGTGACGGTGAGCCTGGAGACGATGAAGATCGTCGATAAGCCTCCGCCCCCAACGCCGTTGCGTTTGACATGTCGGGCAACCCTGTTGCCCATTCGGCTGATGGGTGGTCGTGGGGGGGTGACCTTGGTGTCAGTACTTGCTGGTGCGGCCGGTCGTCTTCGTCCAGTCCCAGCTCGGTGAGGTATGCACACTCGCCTCCCGCATCCGGACGGCGTCCCGCTGTGTGGTGTAGGGGATCTCCGCGGTTGAGTGCGCGGGTTCCGCTCCCTGGAGTGCACCGTCTGCCGGTGACTGCTCCCTGC
>NZ_JBVITR010000081.1:0-19382 GCF_055574875.1 Streptomyces sp. NPDC034670 | reverse complement strand
CCCCCCCCCCCCCCCCCCCCCCCCCCCCCCCCCCCCCCCCCCCCCCCCCCCCCCCCCCCCCCCCCCCCCCCCCCCCCCCCCCCCCCCCCACCGGCGTTGTGCGCGGGCACCGCCGCGGCCCGCCCGCCCTGGTCCGCGGCACACACCGCCGCCCTGACGGGCCGTGAAAACCGCTGGTGGTGCGGTTGGCACGTCATCCCGCCGGTTCGGACGCACACCTTCCACCTTTTCTTACGCGTGAGTAAGGTCGCGGGATGACCGGACAGACGACCCCGGGGCCCGCTCCGCTCCGGTACCGCCCGGGACCGGCGCGGCAGGAGATCGCCGAGCTGCTGGACGGGCTGCGCGCCGACGGCGGCGTCCGCGTCGTGACCGGCGAACCCGGTTGCGGTCGCACGGCCTTCCTCGAGTTCGCCGCCCGTTCCTTCCGCGCCGGGCCGGTGTGGCACGTCCGCGCCGACCCGTCCCGGACCGGACGGCCGCACAGCGGCCTGCGCGCCCTGCTGCGCACCGCCGGCCACGCCGTGCGCCTCCCCGCGGACGGCACGGCGGGCGAGGTGCTGCTCGGTGTCCTGCGCGCGGCGGCGGCCGCGTCCCCGCTCCTGGTGTGCGTGGACGACGCGCACCGGTGGGACGCCGCGTCGCGCGCCGCGCTGGGACACGCGGCCGCGCGGGTGCACGCGACGGGCGGCCGGGTGGGACTGCTGCTGAGCGTGCCCGGACACCGGCCCGTCGGCCGGGAGGCGGCGGGACTGCCCGTGTGGCGCGTCGCCCCGCTCCCGCCCGGGGACGCGGCGGCCCTGGTCGACGAGGCGACGGACGGCGCCGTCGACCCGGCCGTGCGCGAGGAGCTGGTGACGGAGGCGGAGGGCAACCCCGCGCTGCTGCTGGCGCTGGTCCGCCGCCTGTCGCCCGCCCAGCTCCGCGGCCGCCGCGCGCTGCCCCGGCCGCTGGCCGACGCGGAGGTCCTCACCGGGGTCGTCGGCGGGTGTCTGACCGGTGTGCCGCCGGACCACGCCGACCTGCTCCTGGCGACGGCCGCCGCCGTGCGGGTGACCGGGGAGGAGGACGCCGACGCGGACCTCGTGCGGCGGGCGGCCGGGAACCTCGGGGGACGGCCGGCCGTACCGGCCCCCGGGACCCTCCCGTCCGCCGCGGGAACGCTGCCCGGGGCGCTCGTCCCGGCCGACGGCCGGCTGCGCTTTCGCAGCGCGCTGCTCGGCAGGGCGATGTACGCCGGCGCGCCGCCCGGACGGCGCCGGGCCGTGCACCGCGCGCTGGCGGGGAGCCTGGCGGACCCGCGCGGCGTCGTGGCGCTGCTGCACCGCTCGTGGACGGTCACCGGCCCCGCTCCCGCCCTCGCGGCCGAACTCGCCGCGGCGGCGGCCGGCCCGGCGTCCGCGCCGCCCCGCCTGCGCCGCGCGGCGTACGCGCGCGCCGCCGAACTGACGCCGGACGACGCCGAGCGGGCCCACCGGTACACGGCCGCCGCGCGGCAGGCGCTCCTCGCCGGGGACCCGCCCGAGGCCCTGCGGCTGCTCGACGCCGCCCGGAGCCGCCCGGCCCCCGCGCCGGTGCGCGGCGGCGCGGAACTCCTGCGCGGTGCGGTGCTGCTGGCCGACGGGCCGGTGGACGACGCCCGCGAGTCCTTCCTGCTCGCCGCCGGCCTGCTGGCGGGCCGCAGCCGCGAGGAGGCCGGCACGGCGGTCCTGGGGGCGGCGAACGCGGCGTGGGCCGCCGGTGACCTGACGGCCTGCCTCCAGGTCCTCGCCCCCGACGGCCCCCCGCCGCGCGAGTCCGCCCGTGTCCCCGCCCGCACCCCCGCCGCGGCCGTCCCCCGCGGCGCGCACGCCCCCGCCACCGGGCCCGCCGGCGCGGACGCCCCCGCGACCGCGCCGGCCCGCCCCGCCGGTCCCACCCGCTCCGCCCTGCTCCGCGACCACCGGGACGGGATGCGGGCCGTGCTCCTGGGCCGCTTCGACCTGGCCGCCGCCCCGCTGCGGCGCGTGCTCGACGGGGGCCCGCCCCCGGGCGAGCCCGAGCGGCTGCTGGAGTCCGCCGCCGCGGCGCTCATGCTGGGCGAGGTGACCGCCGCCCGCAGGTCCGGCGCCCGCGCGCTGGCGGCGGCCCGGACCCTCGGCTCCGCCGCCCTCGAACCGAGGGCGCTGGAGTACCTGGCCTACGCCGAACTGCGGGCCGGCCGCCACCAGCTCGCGCGCACCCACGCCGAGGAGGGGCTGCGCACCGCGCGGCGGACCGGGCAGCGGAACACGGCCGCCCACCACCACGCGGTCCTGGCCCTCGCGGCGTCGATCGAGGGGGAGCGGGAGCTCGTCGCCGAGCACGCGGCGGCGGCCCTGCGCACGGCCCGGCGGCACGGACTGGCGCAGGCCGCCACCCTCGCGCAATGGGCCCTGGCCCGCGCCGACCTGGGTGGGGGCCGCCCCGGGGAGGCCGCCGACCGGCTCGGACCGCTGGTGCGCCCCGGTGCGCGGCGCGGCCACTTCGCGGTGTGGATGCTCGCCGTCCCCTGCTTCGTGGAGGCCGCGGTCCTCGCCGGCCGGCCCGCGCACGCCCGGGAGGTGGTCGAGGACTTCGCACGGTGGGCCGCGTGCGGGGCGGACCCGCAGGCCCCCGCCCAACTCCTGCGCTGCCGCGCGCTGCTGGCCGCGCCGGAGGCCGCCGACGCGCTGTACCTGCGCGCCCTGGACCGCCACGAGGAGACGGCCGGCGAGTTCGAGCGGGCACGCACCGAGCTGCTCTACGGCAAGTGGCTGCGGCGCCGGCGCCGGCTGGGCGAGGCACGCGCACGGCTCGGGGAGGCGCTGCTGGGCTTCGAACGCTGCGGCGCGCACCCGTGGGGGCAGCAGGCGGCGGCGGAACTGCGGGCCAACGGCGCCGCGCCGGCCGGGGCCGGGCGGCCGGTCCGGTACGGCCCGGGGGAGCTGTCCCGGCTGACGCCGCAGCAACTGCGCATCGCGCGGCGCGTCGCCGAGGGCGCCACCAACCGGGAGGTGGCCCTGAGCCTGTCCGTCAGCACCCGCACGGTCGACTACCACCTGCGGAACGTCTTCGCCGCGCTCGGCGTCCGCTCCCGGGTCGAGCTGGCCAGACTGGTCGAACAGGCGGAAAAGACCGGTGCACGACTCTAGGGACCGACCGGACGGTATGCCATCCTTCGGGGCAGGACGAGTCAGGTGGCGGGCGGCCCACGGGCTCTCCGGCCGGCCGGGCGCCGGTACGGGGGACCGCCGCGCGGGCGCCGCCGGGAAGCCGACCCTGGGGGAGATGCGCGATGCACCACGCCGTACGCCCACACACCCTGCCCCGCCCCGGGCCCGTGCCCGCCCCGCGGCCGCGGACGCCGCGCGTGCGGTCGCTGATCGACGCCGACGCGCTGCGCGTGCTGCACCGGGCCGCCCGGGTGCTGCTGGACGACCTGCCCCGGCTCACCGACCGCCTGGTCGCCGTCCTGCAGGAGCGGGAACCCGCCTACCGGGCCGCCGTCGAGGAGGACCCCGCCGCGATCTGGCAGGAGGCGCACCGCTCGCTGCGGCACAGCGTCTCCTCCCTGCTCGATCCCCGGGGCGCCCGGGACGCGGCGCGCCGCTGCTCCTGGAGGATCGGTGCCGCCCGCGCCGAGCAGGGACTGCCGCTGGACGCGCTGCTGCACGCCTTCCGGCTGGGCGGCTCGCTGGTGTGGCAGGGCCTGGTCGACGAGACGTCACGGGCGGCGCCCGAGGACGTACGGCTGCTGGTGCACGTGGCGTCCGACGTGTGGAACTTCGTCGACGAGCACTGCACCCTCGTGGCGGACTCCTACCGGCAGACCGAGCGGCAGCTGGCCTGGCGGCGGGAGAACAGGGTGCGCCTGCTCGCCGCGGCCCTGCTGGACGGCACGAGCCGCATCGCCGACCTGCCCGAGGCCGCCCGGGCACTGGGCCTGCCGGAGCAGGGGCGGTACGCGGTCGTCGCGGCCGGCGGCGGCCGGCCCACCGGCCGTCCGGGCGCCCGGGCGGCCCTCGGCCCGGGGGTGCGCGTGCACTGGCACACGGGCGCGGAAGCGGACTACGGCATCGTCCTGGTCGGGGACGACGGTGAGGAGGTGGCCGTGCCGGAGGAACAGGCGCCCGGGACACGGGTGGGCGTCAGCAGCGCGGTCGAGGGCCTGGCCGCCGTCGGCGAGGCCCGCCGGCTGGCGGACACCGCGCTGAGCCTGTCCCCGCAGGAGGGCGGCACGGTCCGGCTGACCGACCACCTGCCCGCGGCGCTGGTGGTGGCGAGTCCCGAACTCGGTGCCGCCCTGGCCGACCGGCTGCTCGGTCCGCTGGCGCACCTCGAACCCGCCGACGCGGACGTCCTGCTGGACACCCTGGCCACCTGGCTGGCCTGCGACGGCTCGGCCCAGCGGGCGGGCCGCCGCCTGTACTGCCACCGCAACACCGTCCTCAACCGCCTGCGCCGCTACGAGCAGCTGTCGGGCCGTTCCCTCTCCCGCCCGTCCGACCTCGTCGAGGTCAGCCTCGCCCTGACCGCCCGCAGGCTCCTCGGCCGCTGACGACCGGGCGCGCCCTCCCGCCCGGGGCACCGGCGTTCCGGGGGAGGGGGGTGCCCCCGGAACGCCCCGCCGGACCGGCCGGCCGGCCGTGCGGCGGGCCCGGACGGGGCGGCCGGGCTCCCGGGGCCCGCCGCCTGGGCACCCGCACAACCCCCGTCCGCCCCCGTTGGTACGCCGCAGCGTGCGGACCCGGAAGCCTGTACCGGCCGTCCGCGCCCGTGCTGTCGTGAGCTCGCCTTCCCCGAATCCCCCGAAGCCGTCGCCGCCCCCGGGCGGCACGGCCCCGAGGAGCCGCGATGCCCGAAGCACCACCGGACGAGCTGCCCGCACTGCGCGTCGAGAACGTCGACGTGACGTACGGGCGCGCCGTGTCCGCCCTCCGTTCCGTGTCCCTGACCGTGCCGCACGGCGCCGTCGTCGCCCTGCTCGGCGCCAACGGCGCCGGCAAGACGACCCTGCTGCGGGCCGTCTCCGGCACGCTGCGCCTGCACCGCGGCGCGATCACGGCCGGCCGCGTCCGCTACGGCGGGACGGTGCTCGACGGCAAGGACCCCGTCGCGGCGGTGCGCGCCGGAGTCGTGCAGGTCCCCGAGGGGCGGCGGGTGTTCGCCGGGCTCTCGGTCGACGAGAACCTGCGCTCCGGCGGGCTCGGCCTCGGCCGGCGCGGGCGGAACCAGGTCCGGGAGGCCCGCGACCGCGTGTTCGCGCTGTTCCCCCGCCTCGCCGAACGCACGGGCCAGGCCGCCGGCCTGCTCTCCGGGGGCGAGCAGCAGATGCTCGCCATCGGCCGCGCCCTGATGGCCGCCCCCCGCCTGCTGCTCCTCGACGAGCCCTCCCTCGGCCTCGCCCCGCAGATGGTGCACCGCATCGCCGAGGTGGTCCGCGAGATCAACGCCCAGGGCACCGCCGTGCTCCTCGTCGAGCAGAACGCCGGCATGGCGCTCTCCCTCGCCGACCACGCCCACGTGCTGGAGGTCGGCGAGACCCGCCTGTCCGGCCCCGCCGGCGAACTCGCCCGCACCGACGCCGTGCGCCGCCTCTACCTGGGCGAGTCGGCCGAGGACCGGGGGGCCGCGTGAACGACCGCTCCACCACCGCACCGCCCGTGCTCGACGTGCGGGACGTCACCGTGCGCTTCGCCGGCCTCACCGCCCTCGACGGCGTCTGCTTCACCGTCGCCCCCGGCTCGGTGCACGCGCTCATCGGACCCAACGGCGCCGGCAAGTCCACCTGCTTCAACGTGCTGTCGGGCCTGTGCCGGCTGGCCGCCGGCACGGTGACCCTCGGCGACACCGAGCTGACCCGGCTCGCCCCGCACCGCATCGCCGCGCTCGGCGTGGCCCGCACCTTCCAGAACATCGTCACCACCCACGGCACGGTCGCCGACAACCTCATGCTCGGCCGCCACGCCCTGTCCCGCGCCGGTTTCACCGCGAGCGCGCTGCGCCTGCCGGGCGCCCGGCGCGAGCAGCGCGAGCACCTCGACCGGGCCCGCGAGATCGCCGGACTCACCGGCCTGGGACGGCACTTCGACAGCCCCGTCGCGCTGCTGCCGTACGGCGACCGCAAACGCGTCGAACTCGCCCGCGCCCTCTGCCTGGAGCCGCGGGTGCTGCTCCTCGACGAACCCGTGGCCGGCATGAACGCCGCCGAACGCGCCCGCACCGCCGAGGTCGTGGGCGAACTGCGCGCCGAACTCGGCCTGTCCGTCGTCCTCGTCGAGCACGACATGGGCCTCGTCATGCGGCTCGCCGACGACGTCACCGTGCTCGACTTCGGCCGGCGCATCGCCCACGGCACCCCCGACGAGGTCCGCCGGGACCCCGAGGTGCTGCGCGCCTACCTCGGCACCGATGCGACCGGACAGGACGCGGCATGACGGCATTCCTCGACAACGTCCTCGGCGGACTGGCGCTCGGCGCGGTCTACGCGCTCGTCGCCCTCGGCTTCGTCGTCATCTTCAAGGCCTCCGGCGTCCTCAACTTCGCCCACGGCTCCCTGCTCCTGCTCGGCGGCTACCTCATCGCCGTGCTCCACGACGACCTCGGCTTCGCCGGCGCGCTCGCCCTGGCCGTCCTGACCACGGCCGCCCTCGCGGGCGCGCTCGACCGCTTCCTGCTGCAACGCGGCGGCCAGGACGCCCACTCCGCCCACGTCCAGACCATCGTCACCATCGGCGTCGACATCGTCCTGCTCACCGACCTGGCCCGGCGCATCGGCGGCGACCTGCTGTCGCTCGGCGACCCGTGGGGCGACGCGGTGACCGAACTGGGGCCGCTCACCGTCGCCGACAGCCGGCTCGCCGCGATCGCGGTGTCGGCCGCGGTCATCGGCGGGGTGTTCGCGCTGTTCCGGTTCACCTCCTGGGGGCTGTCCCTGCGGGCGGCGGCCGAGGACCTGGAGGCCGCCGCGCTCATGGGCGTACGGCTCGGCCGGGTCCGGGCGGGCGCCTGGTGCCTGGCGGGCGCGCTCGCCGCGCTGGCGGCGGTGTTCCTCGCCGCGTTCCCCGCGCCGGGCCTGGAGCGCACCACCGGCCAGATCGCCCTCAACGCCTTCCCCGCCGCGATCCTCGGCGGACTGGCCTCCCCGGCCGGCGCCCTCGCGGGCAGCCTGATCATCGGCCTCACCGAGGCGCTCGTCGTCGGGTACCAGTCCGAACTGCACGTCCTCGGCGAGGGGTTCGGCGACGTCGCCCCGTACGCGGTGATGCTGCTGGTGCTCCTCGTGCGGCCCACCGGACTGTTCGGCGCGAAGGGAGCGGCCCGTGTCTGACCGACTCCTCGGAGCCCTGACCCGTCGGCGGGGCCGGCTCCTGCTGCTCGCCGCCGTCCTGTGCCTGCCGCCGTTCTACCTGGACGCCTTCTGGCTGCGCATCGGCCTGTTCTCCATGGCCGCGGCCATCGGCGCCGTCGGTCTCGCCCTGCTCAGCGGCACCGCCGACCAGCTCTCCCTCGGCCACGCCTTCTTCCTCGCCGTCGGCGCCTACGGCTACGCCTGGTTCGCGGGCGAACCCGGACCGGGGCTGCCGCCGGCCCTCGCCGCGCTCCTCGCGGTGCTGCTCGCGGGGGCGGCCGGCGGGCTGTTCAGTCCCGTGGCCGCCCGGGTCAAGGGCATCTACCTGGGCATCGCGACCCTCGCCCTGGTCTTCCTCGGCCACCACGTCCTGCTGACCGCGGACTCCGTCACCGGCGGCTTCAACGGCCGCTCCGTGCCCCCGCTCACCCTCGGCGGGTTCACCTTCGCGGAGAGCGACCCCGAACTGACCGTCCTCGGCGTGCCGTTCGGCGCCGAGGAGCGGCTGTGGTTCCTGGGTCTGGCCCTGTTCGCGTTCACCTGGTTCACCGCCCGCGGCCTGCTGCGCTCACGCCCCGGCCGCGCGCTGGCCGCCCTGCGCGACAGCGAGACCGCGGCCGCCGTGATGGGCGTCGACGTCGCCCGGCACCGCTCCGCGGCGTTCGTGGTGTCGTCGATGTACGCCGGCCTCGCGGGCGTGCTCCTCGCGCTCGCCTTCCGCCGCGTCGTCCCGGACTACTTCTCCCTCGTCCTCTCCGTCGACTACCTCGCCATGATCGTCATCGGCGGCCTCGGGTCCGTCGCCGGAGCCACCGCCGGCGCCGTCTTCGTCACCGCGCTGCCCCTGCTGATGACCCGCTACGCCGACCAGCTCCCGCTGGTCGCCGCACCCGGCTCCGCCGAGGGCGCCGTGGGCCCCACCGAGGCCGCCCGCTACCTCTACGGCGCGGCCATCGTCCTGGTCCTGCTGTACGCGCCCGACGGTCTGCACGGCCTGGCCCGCCGGGCCGGCGACCGCGTACGGCGCCGCCGGTCCCGCACCCCCGCCGGCACGACCGACGTCCCCCCGCCCCCGCGGCCGGCCGCAGCCGCACGACCCAAGGAGCACACCCCGTGAACCCCACGCACCCCAGGCCCCGCAACGGGCGCCGCACCGCCGGCACCGTCCTCGCCGGCGCCCTCGTCCTGCTGCTCGCGGCCACCGGGTGCAGCTCCAAGGCGGAGGACGGCAAGGGCGGCGGCGAGGCCGCCGACGGCGTCCGCACCGGCCCGGGCATCGGCGCCGACTCCATCAGACTGGGCGCCCTCACCGACCTGACCGGTCCCTACGCCACCCTCGGCAAGAGCATCGTGCAGGCGCAGCAGATGTGGGCCGACGAGGTCAACGCCGACGGCGGCATCTGCGACCGCAAGGTCGAGATCGTCGTCAAGGACCACGGCTACGACGTGCAGAAGGCCGTCGCCGCCTACGCCGACATCGCCCCCGACGTCGTGGCGCTGCCCCAGGTCATCGGCTCCCCGGTGGTCGCGGCACTGCTCGACGACATCCAGCGGGACGAGATGCTCACCTTCCCGCAGGCCTGGGCGGCCTCCCTGCTCGGCAAGGACGCCATCCAGGTGCTCGGCACCACCTACGACGTCGACATGATCGCCGCGGTCGGGTTCCTCACCCGCACCAAGGGCCTGGAGAAGGGCGACACCATCGGCCACGTCTACTTCGAGGGCGACTACGGCGCCAACGCCCTGGAGGGCTCCACCTGGGCGGCCGGGAAGGCCGGCCTGAAGGTGGCCGGGCAGAAGATCAAGGCGACGGACACCGACCTGTCGGCCCAGGTCTCGGCCCTGCGCAAGGAGGGCGTCAAGGCCGTCCTGATCAGCGCCGGACCCGCGCAGACGGCCTCCCTGGTCGGCGTCGCGGCCTCCCGCGGCCTGAAGGTGCCCGTCGTCAGCAGCGCCCCCGGCTTCGCGCCCCAGCTGATGAAGACGCCGGCCGCGCCCGCCCTGGCGGCGATGCTCAGCATCGTGAGCGCCGCGCCCGCGGTCAGCTCCGACCTGCCCGGCGTGGAGAAGATGGTGGCGTCGTACCGGAAGAAGTACCCGGACTCGCCGGTCGACTCCGGCGTGCTGTCCGGGTACAACGCCGCCCGGCTCCTGGGCGCCGACCTGGAGAAGGCCTGCGAGGCGGGCGGTCTCACCCGTGAGGACGTCGTCAAGGCGCACCGCTCCCGGAAGAACGCCGACACCGGTCTCGGCACCGCGCAGGACTTCTCCGACGTCGACCGCCCGGCGAGCGTGAAGACGTACGTCCTGAAGCCCGACGCCGAGGCGGTCGGCGGCGTGGTGAACGCGGAGGACGCGCACGTGGCACCGGGCGTCGAGGAGTACCTGGCCTCCCGGTAGGGGCACGGCGGCGCCCCGGCGGGTCCCCGGGAGGGGGCGCCGGGGCGCCGGCGCGATCGGGGCGGCCGCGGCCGGGGGGCGCGGCCCCGGCCCGTGGCCGCGGGCGGGTCAGCCGGCCGCCGCCTCGGGGTCGCGGTCGGACGCCGGCCAGACGTACGGCAGGTCGTCCGGTTCGCCGGGGAAGAGCTCCCCGTAGACGGCCGGGTCCTTGCGGACCAGCGCCGAGCGGTGACTGCGGTGCACGGCGTCGTCCCCGAGCCAGGGCGGCAGCTCGCCGGCCTCGGCCAGCTGCCGCTGACCGCGCACCGGTGCGCCGGGCCGTACGGTGGCGAGGTCGGCGACCAGGGTGGCGGCGCAGCTGTCCTGGTGGCCCCGGTCGCGCCAGACCCGGCAGATCTCCAGGCCGTACCGCACCAGCGCCTCCTCGTAACCGGTCCACATGCGCACCGCCGGGTGCCGGCGCCAGCCGTAGCCGGGGACGATCAGGCCGCGCAGCACCTGGAGCGCCTCGACCCGCTGCTTGCCGAGCCGGCGCCGGTCGAGCACCAGCGCCGACCCGCAGAAGTCGGGATACGGCAGGAACGTCTGCATGGGTCCGTCCGAACGGTGGGGGCACCGCGGCCGCGGAACGCGGCTCACCGGACCGCAGTTCCCCTTCCGCGGCGGTGCACACCCGCGGGGGTCAGCCGAGGGTGCCCAGCCGGGCCTCGCGCCACAGGTCGACGCCCCCGTCGGTGGCGTACGCGTCGATCTCGGCCAGTTCCCCGGCGTCGAAGCCGAGGTTGTCCAGCGCGGCGACGTTCTGTTCCAGCTGCTCGACGCGGGACGCGCCGACGACCAGCGAGGTGACCCGCGGGTCCCGCAGGGCCCAGGCCAGCGCCATCTGGGCGAGCGTCTGCCCGCGGCGGGCGGCGATGCCGTTCAGGGCCCGCAGGCGCCGCAGCATGTCGTCGGTGAGCCAGGCGGTGTCGAACGACGTGCCCGCCGCCGCCCGCGAGTCCCGCGGGACGCCGTCCAGGTAGCGCCCGGTCAGCAGCCCCTGGGCGAGCGCCGTGAAGCCGATGACGCCGAAGCCCTCCTCCCGGGCCGCGTCCAGCAGCCCCTCCGTCTCGATCCAGCGGTTCAGCATGCTGTACGACGGCTGGTGGATCAGCAGCGGGGTCCCGAGGTCCCTCAGGATCGCGGCGGCCTCGCGGGTGCGCTCGGCGTCGTAGGAGGAGATGCCGACGTAGAGCGCCTTGCCCTGGCGCACCGCGGTGTCGAGCGCGCCCATGGTCTCCTCGAGCGGGGTGGTGGCGTCGAGGCGGTGGGAGTAGAAGATGTCCACGTACTCCAGCCCCATGCGTTTCAGGGACTGGTCCAGCGAGGCGAGCAGGTACTTGCGGGAACCGCCGCCCTGGCCGTAGGGCCCGGGCCACATGTCCCAGCCCGCCTTGGTGGAGATCACCAGCTCGTCCCGGTAGGGGGCGAGGTCCCGCTTCATCAGCCGGCCGAAGTTGGTCTCGGCGGCGCCGTAGGGCGGACCGTAGTTGTTTGCCAGGTCGTGGTGGGTGATGCCGAGGTCGAAGGCGCGCAGGGCGATCTCGCGCTGGGTCCCGAAGGGGCGGTCGTCGCCGAAGTTGTGCCAGTAGCCCAGGGACAGCAGGGGGAGGTCGAGCCCCGAGCGGCCGGTGCGCCGGTAGCGCATGGTGCCGTCGTAGCGCTCGGGGTGGGCGAGGTGGTTCATCGGGTCGTCTCCGGTGGTGCGATCAGGGGTGTCCCGTGGGAGGGTGTGGATCCCCGCCCACAGTGCCCCCGGGTGATCGGGAAGTCCAGCCGGTGCTTCCCCGGGACCCGGCGGCGCCGCGTTCGCGCCGCGGGCCCCGCACGCGGCGGCCGGAACGACGGATTGACGGCCGTGACGGGTGGGCAGAGAGGCAGGGAGTGTCATGAACACGACTACCTTCCCCCACGAGGAGGTCGACCATGCACGTGCGCACCACCCTGACCGGCGGTCTGACAGCGGCCCTGGTGATGTCCTTCCCGCTGCTGGGCGGCCAGGCCGCGGCCGCCCCCTCCGGCGGCACCGCGAGCCCTTCGGCCGCCGTCCGCGTGCTCACCTACGACGCCAGCGGCGCCGCGGAGTTCAGGTCCGCGGTCGACCGGGGCGCGGCGATCTGGAACGAGAGCGTCGACGCCGTGGAACTGCGTCCGGCCGCGTCCGGACAGCGCGCCGACATCCGCGTCCTGGCGGACAACGGCTGGCCGCGGGCCCTGCCCTCCTCCCTGGGCAGGGGCACCGTCTACATCGGGCGCCAGGCCGTGAACCAGGGGTACAGCACCGTCCGCATCTCGTCCCACGAGCTCGGCCACATCCTGGGCCTGCCGGACCGCAAGCCCGGCCCCTGCTCCAGCCTGATGTCCGGTTCCAGCGCGGGGACCTCGTGCACGAACCCCTACCCGAACGCGGCGGAACGGGAGGAGGTCGAGGGGAACTTCGCGGGAGCGGCCTCCACCGGGACGCCGGTGCCGGCGCCGCGGGCCGTCCCGGCCGGGAGCTGACGGCCGGGACGGATCCGCGCGCGGGACCGCTCGCCGTGGTGCTCCTGTGACCGATGTGACGACTGAGGCGATTGCGGCTACAGTTGTGCCAGGTCACGGCACCGGGGATCACCGGAGCCGGCCCGCGCGTTGGTGGTCCAAGGAAAGACGCCCCGCTTCCTGCGGGGAGATGCAGGTGCAAGGCCTGCCCGGCGCTCCACCGCGAACCCCCGTCCCGCACGTCCGGGACGGGGGTTCGTGCCGTCGGGGGCGGTTCAGGGCTGCACCGGCATGCTCCGGCAGTTGGAGGCGGCCGGCCGGCCCGCGAGCCGGTCGGCCAGCCAGGACACCGCGTCGCCCTGGTCGGTCAGGAGCGGCGTCAGGTGGTTGGTGAGGATCTTGTCCCCGAGGTTCGGCAGGACGACGGCCTTGTAGGTGACGTCGGCGCCCTTGCGGCACCAGTCGACCGCCAGCCGCCGGGACTGCGCGTGCGGCACGATGTCGTCCTGGATGCCGGTGGCCAGCCGGACCGGTCCCGTGGGCTTCAGCGCGCCCAGGCGCTGCCGGTCGAGGACGGCCTGGGCGCGGGGCTCACCGGCCATGACCTCCGCGAGGCTCCTGCCGCTCGACGTCCACGTGGTGCTCTTGGTGAACCCGTGGCCGAGGATCCCGTCCCCCACGCAGGTGGTGGAGATGTCCTCCAGCGCGGCCCGCCCCGCGGCGTTGACGTGGGCGTCCACCACGTCGCGCAGATCGGGCTCGGCCTGGGCGAAACCGTTGATCGCCCAGCCCAGCGCGGCGGCCAGGGCGCTGCCGTCGATGCCCTTCATGACCTCGGCCAGGTCGGCGGGCGGCGCGCCGCTGTAGGTGCCGACGAGGTTCACCTCGGGCGCGTACGACCGGTGGAGCTCGGCCGCGGAGGCGCTGGCGCCGCCGCCCTGGCTGTAGCCGTACAGGCCCACCCGGGAACCGGCCGTGACGGAGGCTCCCGGCACGGAGCGCGCCGCCCGCGCGGCGTCCAGCATGGCGTGGCCCTGGTCGACGCGGTTGACGTAGGTGTGGAGCCGGTCGGTCGTGCCGAGACCGACGTAGTCCGTGACGACGACGGCCGCGCCGGTGGTCAGGAGGCGGTGGACCGCGAGGTTCTCGTAGCCGACCGAGAGGGTCTCCCCGCTGAGGATCAGCGGGCGTTCCAGCGAGAGCGAGGGCGCGCACTGGTCGCCCTGGCCCATGGTCCCCGAGCCCACGACCACCAGGGGGCGGGGGCCGGGGCCCTTCCAGGCCGCGGACGGCTCGATGTACGCGCCGGTCACCGCGACCCGCTCCCCGGCCGAGTCGGTGGACGTGTACATCAGGCGGGTGGCCGTGCCGGGCAGCCTGCGGCCGTCGAGACCGGGCAGGCTCAGGGCGAGGCGCAGCGGCTCGTGCCGGATCAGCACGCCGTCGGCCGGTGGCAGTTCGGGGGGCGGGGTGTAGAAGGCGGGGACGGCCACGCCGCGGGACACGACGGTGTCGCTCGCGGCGGCGGGCGGGGCGGCCACGCACACACAGGCGGTCGTGGCGACGACGGTGGTCAGCGCACGGCTCAGACGGCTCACGGCTCGCTCCTCGCTCTTCAGGAAGGTGAACCGGAAACTAGCACCGCTTACTTACCGTCGGTAACACGCGTGTGGGTTACGGACCGGTAACTCTTTGTCCCCCGCCCGCGCCGGACGCACGGGAACGGGCCCCGCCGGTCGTCCGGCGGAGCCCGCTCGCTGTCGGTGGGCCGGGTCAGGCGGTGTGCAGGGTCAGCCCGTAGCGGCCCAGGATCTCGTTGACCGGCTGGAACCAGGTCTCGCCCCCGCCGGAGCAGTTGCCCCAGCCGCCGGAGGTGACGCCCTGTGCCTGGTCGCCGCTGATGAACGCGCCGCCCGAGTCGCCGGGTTCGGCGCAGACGCTCGTCTTCGTCATCTGGTGCACCGCGCCCTGGCTGTAGTTGACGGTCTCGTTCTTCGCCAGCACGGTGCCGCAGTGCCAGCGGGTCGTGGAGCCGGAGCGGCAGATCGAGGCGCCGACCGGCGCCTCCGCCGAGCCGCGGACCAGCCGGTCCGGGACGGTGCCCCAGCCGAGCACCACCGGAACCGTCCACCAGCCGCTGCCCACGCTGACCCAGGCGTAGTCGTTGCCGGGGAACGAGGAGCCCTGGAAGGTGCCGATGTGCGAGCCGTCCCAGCCCCTGACCGCGGCGCCGGTGCCGCCGCAGTGCCCGGCGGTGACGAATCCCCCGTGGACCGAGAAGCCTATGGAGCAGCGGGCGTTGCCGGTGTAGTAGGGGTCGCCGCCCACCGTTCCCGCCGCGAAGGTGCGGGCCGCGGCCGGCGCGGTCCGCACCGTGACCGGGCCGGCCGCGCGGGCCCGGTCGACGAACCGCCGGACATCGTTGTCGCCCTGCTCGCCGCTGACCACGTTCACGACGACCGAGTTGGCGACCGGGTCCACGGACCAGCTGCTGACGCCCGGGGGCGCGTCGAGGCGGTCGATGCGGGACTTGGCCGCGTCGAGCTGCCGCGCGCTGTGCTCGACGGTGCGGACCCGCGCGCCGGAGTCCCGCAGGGCCCGGACCGTCGAGGCGTCGGCGTCCGGGGTGACGGCGACGGTCAGCTTCTCGCTCCCGGCGTCGAACCAGGCGCCGCCGTAGGCGGATCCGGCGGTTCTGCGGGCTTCGGGCGCGAGTTCCGTGGCCGCGCGTTCGGCGGCCAGCCGGCTCTCGGCCTCGGCGCGGGACAGGCCGAAGTCCCGCTGCATGGCCCGCACCAGGCCGTCGGAGGCGGGGGAGGAGGCGGAGGAGGCGGGGGCGTCCTTCGCCGCGGCGGGCGCGGTGCCGGCCGCGGTCCAGCTTCCGATCAGGAGCAGGGCGGCCACGCCGGCATGGGTGAATCGGATGCGTCTCATGGGAGGTGTCCTTCGTCGTTCCAGCGAGGTGGGGGTGGAACAACCGCAGTGTGAGAGCGCTCTCAGCGGGGTCGGGGCAGAGCATAGCCGCCCCCTTCCTGTCAGGTCTATGCCAATGTCCGGCCCTTTTCCGCTCCCGTACGGGGCGTCAAGGACCCACCCGTCAGGGGAAGTCGGCACCGGCCCGCGCCGACGGACGAGGGTGCCGGCCCGCACCGGCGGCGCGGTGCCGGCACCGCGCCGTCACGGCTCGGAGGGGATGCGCAGGGCGAGCAGGGCCACGTCGTCGTCGTTCCCGGAAGGACGCGCGCGCTCCAGCAGGAGGTCGGTGAACGCCTCCAGCGGGCGGTGGGCCAGGGAGGCGGCGTGCCGGTGCAGCAGGCGCAGGCCCTCGTCGAGGGAACGGCCGGGCGTCTCGATGAGACCGTCGGTGTAGAGCAGCAGCGTGGACCCGGGCGGCAGTTCGGTCGTGGCGTCGGGGCGCGGTCCGTGGGATCCGGCGCCCAGGAGGATGCCGTGCCCCTCGGTGAGGTAGCGGGCCTGGCCGTCGGAGGACACCAGGAGCGGCGGCGGGTGACCGGCGTTGGTCCACCGCAGCCGCCACCGGCCGTCGTCGACCCTCATGCGCGCGAACAGCAGGGTGGCCATGGTGACTTCGGTGATGCGCAGGACGGCCTGGTCCAGCCGCTCGACGATCCTGCTCGGAGGCTCCTGCTGCGCCCAGGCGTAGGCGCGGAGCATGTTGCGGATCTGCGCCATGCCCGCCGCCGCGTCGAGATCGTGCCCGACGACGTCCCCGATGGCCAGCGCGGTGGCGCCGTCCGCCAGGGGGAACGCGTCGTACCAGTCGCCCCCCACCTGGGAGGCGTCGGGCGCCGCCAGGTACCTGGCGGCCATCTGCAGGCCGGGCACGTGCGGGAGCTGGGGCAGCAGGTGGCGCTGCATGGTCTCGGCGACCATGCGCTGCCTCTGGTAGAGGCGGGCGTTGTCCAGGGCCAGCCCGGCCCGGCGGGTGATGTCCTCGAGCAGGGGGAGGTCGGCGGCCGTGAGCGGTTCCGACTGCCGGGACCGGCCCAGGGTCAGGGCTCCCAGGACCTCGCGCAGACCTCTGATCGGTGCGATGGCCGCCGAGTGGATGCCGGTCTCCTCGAAGAGGCGCCGCTGTTCGACGGCTATTCCGGAGTCGGGCGTCCCCTGGTAGGTCTCCGGTCCGGCGAGCGCCGAGGAGACCCCCCGCAGCGCCCGGGAGAGGGGCATCATGGAACTCTGCGGGATCGGCGGCATCGGCCCCTGCAGGTCCTCCCGGTGCACGAGGGCCCCGTCCTCCGCGTGCACCACCACCGTGCGCCGCACCTCGTCGTGCTCGGTGATCAGGTCGACGATCGCCCAGTCCGCGAGCTGCGGCACGACCAGGCTCACCAGCCGGCGCAGCGCCTGCTCGACGTCGAGGGTGGAGGTCAACTGGGTGGTCGTCTCGGCCAGCAGGGCCAGCCGCTCCAGCTCCGACAGGGAGCCGTGGGGCCGGGGCGTCCCGCCGCCCGCCGCCTCGTGCTCCTGCGGGAGGTGGAGGACCACCAGGGTCGCCTCGTCCCCGCCCTCCGTGTGGAGCGGGGTGATCAGCCAGGAGACGGGGACGAGGGAGCCGTCGCCCCGCTCGAACCACTCCTCGTCGGACTGCACCGTCCGGCGGGTCATGTAGGCCCGCCGCATCCCGCACTGCGTCCGGGGCAGCGGGGCGCCGTGCCGGTTGCGGTGGAGCAGTTCGTGCGCGTCGTGGCCGAGCATGTCCCCGGCGGGGCGGGCCAGCAGCCGCTCGGCGTGCGCGTTGACCGCGAGGATGCGCCCCTGCTCGTCCACCGCGTAGGCGGCGGTGCCGAGGGCGGCCAGCAGAGCGGAGGGCGCGGGCGGCGCGGCCGACGGGGGCCGCCCCTCGATGCTGCTGCCCATGGTGTCCGGGCCCGTCACGTGCTGCCTCCTCTACCGGTCCGAGCGGGATCGGACGTGCTGAGAACCCCCTCGTCCCGCTCCGGCGCATGAGGCTCCTCCTGCCAGTATCCCGTGGAAGGGTCACGCGAACCCGCTGTGATGCGGTTCTCACCCCGGCCCGCACGTGCCCCGGAGGCCCGGACGGCGCCCCGGGACCGGGTGCGGCCGGCGACGGGGCGATCGGCTCCGTCGGGGCGGGCCGTGCCCGCGGAGGACCGGTCCCGGCGTGAGGGGCGGGACACCGGGGGCGCCCTGCGGCCGGCGCGGGCCGCCGAGTGCGCCGCGCGGCGGCGCGGAGGGCTTGACGGGCGGGAGGCGCTCGGCGCTACTGGAAGGCGTGCCGGGCGCACGACCGAGGGGGCCGCCCGGTGCCGGCCCGCTCCTCCCACCCCCGCTGGGCGCACGTCGAAAGGGTGACCGGTGCGGTCTCGATGGACAGCGGCGGTGGTCGTGCCGGCCTCGGTGCTGCTCCTGCTCCTGTGCGCCCCGGTGCTCGCGGCGGACCCGCGCGCCGCGGTCCTTCCCGCGGCGGTGCCGCACGGCGAGGCGGCGCCGGCCGCGCCCGAGGGCGTCTCCACGCCCTCCCCGGGCGAGGCGGACGCCCCGGCCCACCGCCTCGTCGCCCGCTCGCCGAGGTCCCCGGGGACGGCCGGGGCCCCTCACCCGGCTCCGGGCGCCCGGCCGGCGGCGACCGCGAAGCCGCGGGCCGCCTCCCGTCCGGCCCGGCCGCCGCGGTGCCGGGGACCGGGCGGCGCCGCCCGCACGGTCACCGTCCTTCGAGCCTTCCGCCGCTGAGCGGCGGCCGTACCGCCCGGGGCCCGCGCCACGCGGTCCGGGCCGTCCGGTGACCGGTGCCGGTCCGCCGCGACGGGCAGGCCCCACCTCCCGCGTTCCCGACGACCCAGGAGACACCCATGCAGGGAAAGCGCGTTCTCGTCGTGCGGCCGGACGAACTGGGACCGGCCGAGCACAAGGTGTGGAGGCACCTGCGCCTGGAGGCCGGCGCGCCGCACAACCCGTTCCTGGACCCGGCGTTCACCACGGCGGTGGGACAGGTCAGGCCGGGCGCCAGGGTGGCCGTGCTGCAGCGGGACGGCACGCCGGTCGGGTTCTTCCCGTACGAGAGGGGGCCGTGGGGGCGGGGCCGGGCCATCGGCGCGGGGGTGTCGGACAGCCAGGGCGCCGTGCTGCGCCCCGGCCTCCGGCTGGACCCGCACACCCTGCTGGCGGCCTGCGGGCTCTCCTCCTGGGAGTTCGACCACCTGGAGGCCGGTCAGCACCTCTTCGTCCCGCACGCCGCCGAGGAACTCGCCAGCCCGGTGATCGACCTCGACGAGGGCTTCGCGCACTACACCGAGCGGCTGCGCGCGAGGTCCCCCGGCTTCCTCAGACGGACCCGGGCCAAGGAACGCAGGCTCGCCCGGCAGGTGGGCGAGGTGCGGTACGTCCACGACGCCCGGGACCCGCAGGCCCTGCGCGCGCTGATGCGCTGGAAATCCGCCCAGTACCGCAGGACCGGCCGGCGGGACCGGTTCGCACAGGAGTGGATCACGCGGCTGGTGGAGCTGCTCGCGCACGGCGACGACCCCGAGTGCCGCGGGCTGCTCTCCGTGCTGTACGCCGGCGGCCGTCCCGTGGCCGCCCACTTCGGGCTGCGCTCGCCCACGGTGCTGTCCTGGTGGTTCCCGGCGTACGACCGCGCCTACGGCACGTACTCGCCCGGGCTGGTGCTGCAGTTGCGGATGCTGGAGGCGGCGGCCGCCGACGGCATCCGCACGGTCGACCTGGGCAGCGGACCGGCCCGCTACAAGGACTCCCTCAAGACCCGCGAACTGCGGGTCTACGAGGGCGCCGTGGTGCGGCCGGGGCCGGGCGGGGCCGTGTACCGGCTGGGCCGGGAGCCGGCGAGGGCGGCCCACCGCTTCGTACGCGGCCGTCCCCGGCTGGCCGCCGCGGCCCGGCGCGTCCTGGAGGGGGCGGGCCGGCTGCGCGACCGCTGAACCGGTCCGGCGCACGCCGGCGTCCCGGCGACGCCGGCCGTCCCCCGGCACGTCCGCGCCTCCGGGACGGCGGGTCGGGTCCCGCGCCCGGGACCCGACCCCGCCGGGGGGGGTGCCCCGTGGCTGTGGGGCCCGGCGTCCCCCCCTCGCCCGGTGGGGTTCACGCCGGTCCCCCCGCCCCGCCAAACAGA
>NZ_JBVITR010000080.1:0-19477 GCF_055574875.1 Streptomyces sp. NPDC034670 | reverse complement strand
CCCCCCCCACCCCCCCCCCCCCCCCCCCCCCCCCCCCCCCCCCCCCCCCCCCCCCCCCCCCCCCCCCCCCCCCCCCCCCCCCCCCCCCCCCCCCCACCGTGGTCCGAGAGGCCCGTGTCACCCGCCCGCGCAGTGGGGGACGTTCAGTGACCGTCCCCCGGCGCGTGGACCGTGCTGCCGAGCGGAGTCAGGCAGCGGCGCACCAGGGCGAGCGTGCGTTCCGTGACCGCATCGAGCGGAGCACCGTGTTCGACGGCGGCAGGGGCCGTGTGCGGCATCCCGGCGATCAGGCCCGCCGTGAGCGCGGGCCCGGGGGCACCGAGCTGTCGGACAGCCGCACGGAACGTTCGACTTGTTCCAGGTGGAGTTCCGTAGCACGTCATGCCGCTCGGGGCGGGCCCGTCAGGCGCTGGAACGGGTGACCAGGCGCGTGGGCAGGATCAGCGGGGTGGGGTCCTGCCCGTCGACGAGCGCGACGAGCATGCGCGCCATCTCCCGTCCGAAGGCCGTCACGGGCTGGTGGACGGTGGTGAGCGGCGGGTCGGCGATCCGGGCGACAGCCAGGTCGTCGAAACCGACCACGGCGACGTCGGCGGGGACCGACCGGCCGGCCTCGCGCAACGCGCGCAGCGCTCCCGCCCCCATGTTGTCGTTGGCGGCGAACACCCCGTCCAGGTCGGGTCGCGCCGCCAGCAGCACGGCCATGGCGGCGGCTCCGCTGGGCTCGGTGAAGTCCCCCTCCTGCGGCGGGAACGGTTCGAGGCCGGCCGCCAGCATGGCGTCCCGGTAGCCGCGGTACCGGGCGCGCCCGGCCTCGGTGTCCAGACGCCCGCAGACGGCGGCCACACGAGTCCGGCCGCGCGAGACCAGGTACTCGGTCGCCTCGCGCGCTCCGCCGACGTTGTCGACGTCCACGTACCACCGGGGCGCCGGACCGACCGGACGCCCTCCGAACACGACGGGCATCTCGGCCTCCTCGGCCATGCGGATCAGTGGATCGTCCTCGCGCAGCGCCATCAGCATGACGCCGTCGACGCCCTGGGAGCGGAGGAGTCCCCCCACCCGCTCGCGGCCCCGGTCGGATGCGGCCAGGCACAGCATCAGGTGCAGGTCGGCCTCCTCCAGAGCGCCCGACGCACCCACGATCACCTGGGCGAAGAACGGATCCGCGAAGATCGACGGATCTTCCCCCGAGACGACCAGCGCGGCCGCTCCCGCCCGGCGGGTGGCCAGAGCGCGGGCGGTCGAGTGGGGCACGTAACCGAGCTGCCGGACAGCCCGTTCCACCGCCTCGCGTTTGGCGCGGCTGACGTGCGGGGCGTTGTTGAGGGCGCGGGAGGCCACGGAGCGGGAGACACCGGCGCGTTCGGCCACCTCGTCGAGCGTCGGCTGCCGACGCGGCGCATTCTCTGCCACGGACCGCGATCCTTCCCTCTCGACCGGACGGGAAACGTCTCACCCCGGCCCTGGCGGCGCCGCCACCCGCCCGGCGGGTGGGGCAGAGCGGCCCGGAGCCCTGGTGAGCGAGGGCTGGGACCGCTTCCAGCTCCAGGACCCCTGAGTCCGGTTTCCGCCATACCGAGGGCGAGCACACGACGACTCTTGACAGCTTCCACGGGCGACCACACGATACCGAGCACGCCCGAGGGACTTCCGGTGCCCTTGGGAGCGCTTCCAGTGGGAGCGCTCCCAAACTCGCCTCCGGTCCTTCGAGCGTCCCCGTCCCCGCTGAAAGGACCGTCGGCACAGGGGGACGTCGTACCACCGCACTTCCTCAGCGCGTCGCACGCTCGGGACGAGAGCAGGCGACGCACCCCCACCAGGAAACCGAGGTACCGTCATGCGCCGCAGACTCCGCGCCCTCACGGCAGCGCTCCTCGCCCTGCCGCTGGCGCTCGCCGTCGCACCGTCCGCCCACGCCGCCGACCCGACCACCATGACCAACGGCTTCTACGCGGACCCCGACTCCAGCGCCAAGAGGTGGGTCGCCGCCAACCCCGGCGACGGCCGGGCAGCCGCGATCAGCGCCTCCATCGCCCATACCCCGACGGCCCGCTGGTTCGGCTCGTGGAGCGGCGCCATCGGCACTGCCACGGGCGCGTACGCGGGGGCGGCGGACCGCGCGGACAAACTGCCCGTCCTCGTCGCCTACAACATCTACAACCGCGACTACTGCGGCGGGCACTCCGCGGGCGGAGCCGCTTCGCCGTCCGCCTACGCGACCTGGATCGCACAGTTCGCCGGCGGGATCGCCGACCGCCCGGCCGTCGTGATCCTCGAGCCGGACTCCCTCGGGGACTACGGCTGCATGACACCGGCTCAGATCGCGGAACGTCAGGGCATGCTCACCGGGGCCCTCGCCCAGTTCAACCGCCAGGCCCCCAACACCTGGGTCTACCTCGACGCCGGCAACCCCGCCTGGGCCGGCCCGGCGACCATGGCCCAGCGCCTTCACGAAGCCGGCCTCCGGCAGGCCCACGGCTTCTCGCTCAACATCTCCAACTACCTCACCACGGCCGAGAACACCGCCTACGGCAATGCCGTCAACAGCGAACTGAGCGCCCGCTACGGCTACACCAAGCCGTTCGTCGTGGACACCAGCCGCAACGGCAACGGCTCCAACGGCCAGTGGTGCAATCCCTCCGGCCGCCGCATCGGCACCCCCTCCCGGCTGGGCGGAGGCGCCGAGATGCTCCTGTGGATCAAGGTTCCGGGCGAGTCCGACGGCAACTGCGGCGTGGGAGCCGGCTCCTCGGCCGGACAGTTCCTCCCCGAGGTCGCCTACAAGATGATCTACGGTTACTGATCCGGGGCTCCCGGGGGCCCGGGGACGACTCCCCGCTGCCGCCGGACCCGAGGCGCCCGTGCGGGAGCGGCGAGGGCCCGGGTGCTCCGCCGCCCCCGTGCCGCCGCGAGCGCCTTGTCCGCCTCCCCTCGGGACACGGCCCCAGCCGGAGGACCGGCCCGCGGTCGCCCTCCAGGGGCGAGGGCCCCCGGGCCGGAGGTGGAGCACGGCACGGAGCCACCGGTCGGTGTGAGCGCGAGGTCGGGGCGTCCACGCGTACCGCAGGAGAGCCCTCAATTTGTCTAGACCTATTGCCCCGCCCGTGCTGCGCAGGCTACGTTTCCCGCTGTTCGGAGTCCCTCACGTTTCCTTCAACCTCCTTGACGCGCAAGGCTGGAAGGAGCATGTCCGCATGCAGGACCGGAGCCTGTCCAGGCGAACCGTTCTCGCCTCCGCGACCGTGATCGCCGCGAGTGCGACGGGCGCCGTGGGCGTGACGGCCACCCCCGCGGCCGCGCACAGGCGCGACGACCGCCTCAGGAAGATCATCTCCAGGATGAGCGTCGAGGCGAAGATCGGCCAGCTGTTCGTGCCGTACTTCTACGGTGCGTCGGCGACTTCTCCCAGCCAGTTCGACCAGGACCGCAACCTCAGGGAACTCGGCGTCCGCACCGTGGCCGAGCTCATCGCCAAGTACCACATCGGCGGTGTCATCTACTTCTCCGGCTGGACGAACAACATCCAGGACCCCCGCCAGGTCGCGGACTTGACGAACGGTGTGCAGCGGGCCTCGCTCGCCCTGCCCACCCCCATCCCGTCCCTGATCTCCATCGACCAGGAGCACGGGGCCAACGTCCGCATCGGCAGCGGCGCCACCCAGCTGCCGGGCGCGATGGCGCTCGGCGCGGGCCGCTCGCTCTCCGACGCGCGCACCGCCGGGCGGATATCGGGCACCGAACTCGCCGCCCTGGGCATCCACCAGAACTTCGCCCCGGTCGCCGACGTCAACGTCAATCCGGCCAACCCCATCATCAACGTCCGCTCCTTCGGCGCCGACGCCCGCGAGGTCGGCCGCATGGTGGCGGCCCAGGTGACGGGTTACCAGCAGGCCGGCGTCGTGGCCTGCGCCAAGCACTTCCCGGGCCACGGGGACACCGGGCAGGACAGCCACACCGAACTGCCCGTGATCACCCACACCCGCGAG
Source organism: Streptomyces sp. NPDC034670 (assembly GCF_055574875.1). NCBI lineage: Bacteria > Bacillati > Actinomycetota > Actinomycetes > Kitasatosporales > Streptomycetaceae > Streptomyces > Streptomyces sp. NPDC034670. The sequence goes on along the minus strand of NZ_JBVITR010000080.1, from coordinate 15,488 downwards.
GAGTGGGACCGCATCGACGCCCCGCCCTTCAGGGCCGCGATCGCCGCCGGCGTCGACTCGATCATGACCGCGCACCTCCAGGTCCCCGCGCTCGACCCCAGCAACGAACCGGCCACCCTGTCGCCCGTGATCCTCAAGGGCGTGCTGCGCGACGAACTCGGCTTCGACGGCGTGATCGTCACCGACGCCCTCAACATGCGCGGCGTGCGCACCAAGTACAGCGACGACCGCGTGCCCGTCCTCGCCCTCAAGGCCGGCGCCGACCAGCTGCTGTTCCCGCCGGACATCGACGTCGCCTACCACGGCGTCCTGGCCGCGGTCCGCAGCGGAGAGATCACCGAGGACCGGCTCGACGAGTCGGTCCTGCGCATCCTGCGGGTCAAGGACAAGGTCGGTCTGCTCAGCGGCAGCCCCTACACCTCCCCGAAGGAGGTCGACCGGGTCGTCGGCGCCCGCAAGCACCGGCTCGCCGCCGCCCGGATCGCCGAGCGCACCACCACCCTGCTGGTCAACGAGGACGGGGCGCTCCCGCTGCGCCGCGGGCAGAAGAAGCTGCTCGTGGTCGGCGCCAGCCCGGCCTTCCCCACCGACGACACCCGCACCACGGTGCCCGAGCTGGCCAAGGCGTTCGACGAACTGGGCTACGGCACCACCCACCTCGCCACCGGCCGGGAGCCCGACGCGGCGAAGATCGACGAGGCCGTGGCCGCCGCACGGGGACGGGACGCGGTGGTGGTCACCACCGACAACGTCGGCGCCACCAGCGCCCAGCGCACCCTGGTGTCCCGGCTGCTCGCGACGGGCGTCCCCGTCGTCCACCTCGCGGTGCGCAACCCCTACGACATCGCCCACCTCGGTGACGTCCCGGCCTCACTGGTCTCCTACTGCTGGACCGAGGTCGAACTGCGCGCCGCCGCCCGGGTGATCGCCGGCCGGGTCGAGCCGCGCGGCAAGCTGCCCGTGCCCGTCCAGCGGGCCGACGACCCGGCCGAGGTCCTCTTCCCCTCCGGGCACGGCCTGTCGTACGACGACTGACGTCCGCGTCCCCGGAGCACCTCGGCGACCGGTCCACCGACCGCGCGGCCCTCGGCCACGGGTCCGTGGCCGAGGGCTCCCGAACGCGGTGAGGGGTGCCGTCCGCCGGAGCAGCGGACGGCACCCCTCAAGTCGCTCAGCGTTGCGACGCGAACCGCACGAACCGCCCCCAGCCCTCGCGGCCGACGGCGAAGGCCGGGCGGGTCACGTCCTTGGAGTCCCTTACGTGGATGGCCTGCTCGGTGACGGCGACCTCCACACAGTCGTCGCCCGAGCTACCGCTATAGCTTGACTTGAACCAGGCGAGTTCCGTCGTGCTCATGCCTCTCCTCGCAGTCGCTCCAGCAAGGCCCGGGAATCTTTGGGGTGCAGGGCCTGCGACCGCAGTGTGTCATAGCGCTGCTGGAGAACTCTCACCTCTTTCGAGTCGCCAATCAGCCGTCCGCTTTCCTGGCCTTCCGAGTATGCGAGTCGACGCGCTTCCGGAGTTTCCAGTAGACGCAGAGGCCCATCCATGCACGAGTGGTACTCGGCTTCCAGCGGCATGATCTGCAACGTCACGTTGCGAGGTGACGTGTGCTCCAGGACGTGGTCCAGTTGCTCACGCCGTACATCGGCACCGCCCAGCCTCCGTCGTAGGACCGCTTCCTCGACGATGAAGTGAAACGGAACTGTCGGACGCTCGTACAGCATCCGCTGCCGCTCCATCCTCGCCTCGACCTGGGCTTCCAACTGCTCATCCGTCAGCAGCGGAATCCGGTTCTCGAAGAGGGCCCGCGCATAACCCTCCGACTGCAACAACCCCGGAACCAACCGGCACTCGTACGTGCACAGGCTCACCGCCTCCCGCTCCAGCCGCGCCCACCGCCGGAACCACACCGCGAGCCCCGCCTCGCCCCGCGTCAGGTGCCGGGCGGCCTTCCGCAGCGCACCGGTGTTGCCCAGGGCCTCCTCCGCGCGCTCCACGAACGCCTCGTCCGGCATCCGGCGGCCCAACTCCACCGACTCCACCGTGTGTCGGGAGTACTGGACCCGGGCGCCGAGGTCGGCCCGGCTGAGCCCCGCGTGCTCGCGCAGTGCCTGGACGACGGCGCCGAACGTGCGGAGGCTGTCGGACGGGTGGGGCTCCCGCTCCCCCTCCCCCGCCGGAACCGCCCGCGCGCCGGCGCCGCCTCCGGCCGCCTCCCCCTCGACTCCGACGATGTCCATGCGCCGCCCCTTTCCTCCGTACCGCGCCGTGACGGCTCCTCACGCCGTCCGGCGTTCACCGCTCAGCGTGGTGGAAAATCGGACGTACCGTCCACTCTTCGTGTCCGTACGCTGACTCAGCGTACGGGGTGCCACACTCGTCCCCGCCCCGTCCGACCGCCACCCTGAGGTCACGGGGAGCGAGGAGAAACCGTCCGTGTCCGCAGGTCACCCGCGGAAACGACCGGGCGGCCGCCTCCCCTCCCGTGCACTCCCGCCCACCACGGGCGGCGGCGGCCGGACCCGGCCGCGTTCGGACGAGCTGGAAGGTGCAGAGATGCAGAACGGAACCGACCTGTACGCGCTCGACATCAGCGGGGCCTCGTTCACCAAGGCGTGCGGCGGCCCCTGCACCGAGGGGTGCGTGACCCTGGCCCGGATCGGCGAGGACGCCTGGGCCCTGGGCGACAGCAAGCGGCTGGACGCCCAGCCGCTGCGCTTCACCACCGAGGAACTGGGCGCCGCCGGCATCGACCCGGCGCGCTTCGGCCTCGGCGCCTGACCCTCCCTCCCCTCCCCTCCCTTCCCCTCCCCGCCGCCGGCCGGACCGGGTCCCTCCCCGCGTCCGGCCGGCGCTCCTCGAGACGGGAACGACTCGTGCACCACCACGGCTATCTGTGGGCCGGCCCGAAGACGCGCTTCGACGACGAGGCCCTGCGGCGGCCCCCGCACCCCGATCCGCCCCCGGCCGGGAGCAGGCCGGAACTGATCGAGCGCCACCGCCAGGTGGCCGCGGAGTTCGCCACGTCGGACCTCCCGCCCCTGGAGACGGCGTACTGGCTCGTCAAGCCCCGCTCACTGGTGCGGGGCACCTGGGGCGAGGCGAAGGAGGCGGCGGCCTGGCTCGGTGAGCGGCTGGCCGAGTACGCCCCGCGGTTCGCGGCGGAGGGCGAGCGGGACACCGCGCGCCTGGCCCGGCTGGTGGACGCCGCCGCCGGACGGCTGCACGCGGGCGCCGACGTGTCGTACGGCCACTACCTCGAACGCCCCTCGTACCTCTCCCTGGCCGTGGTGACGTGCTCCCCCAACCGCGCGGTCCCCGAACTGGCCTGCCCGTGCGCGTAGGGAACCCGGCGCGCACCGGCTCCCCTCCGCGTCCGTACGCTCACCGCGCGTACGGGGCGCGGCACTCGTCCCCGCCCGCGTCCGGCCGCCACTCTGACGCCATGAACCACGCAACACCTCACGTCGGCGCCCCCGTCGGCACCTTCACCCAGCTGCTGTCGTCCACGCGGCGCGGCGCCCGGCTCGCCCGGCTCCTCGCGGTGACCGAACTGCGCTCCCGGGGCGCCTCGCGGGACCTCACGGAGCGCGCCGAGACCGTCGTCGCGGAGCTGGCCGCCAACGCCGTCCTCCACGGCCGCGTGCCCGGACGCTGCTTCCGGCTCACGCTCGCCCTCGACCCGACCGCCGGGCGCCTGCGCGTCGAGGTCACCGACGCCCGCGGGGAGCTGTGGCCGCGGATTCCCGCGGCGGACCCCGGCCCCGACGCGCTCCCCACCGGCGGACGCGGTCTGGCGCTCGTCGCCGCGCTGGCCGACCACTGGGACTGCGTCCCCCACCCGCCCGGCGGCAAGACCGTCCGGGCGGTGCTCTCGGCACCGCCCGGTGCGGATCCTTCCGTTCCCGGCGGTGCGTGAGGACCCGGCCGGATCCCAGGACCACGCCCGGCCGTCCGGCCGGACCGCCCACGGTCGCGGGTCCGGTGCGGGGTGGTGCGCGCGCCCTTCACTGGCTTGTCGTGCGCGAGCCACCTCCGGACGCCCGCAAGGTTTTGCTGCACCTTTCCAACAGGCGACGCATCCCGGGTACGGGCACGAACCACCGGGCGCAGCCGCCCCGGGCCCTCGGCCCGTCCCTCGCGCGAGGTCCGTCACCTGCGGCTGTACGACCGGGGATCCCGGGGTACCCGGGCGGGAGGGTTCCCGCAAGTGCCTCGGAGCCCGATCGCGAGGAGGCTTCGTGACCCTGCACGCAGGAGGCGCGGTCGCCGCCGTCGGCCGGCGCGGTCCGCGCCGGCCGACGGCCGGACGGACGGACACGCCATGACCGGGCGCACCGGGAACACGGCGTCCCGGGCGCCCGGGACGCCCACGAGCCCGCGCCACCGGATCGCCGAGCTGCGCCGCATCGCCCGGGAGCGTTTCGGATGGAGCGACCTGGCTCCCGAGCAGACGGAGGCGATGGGTGCGCTGCTGGACGGCCACGACGTGCTGGTGGTCATGCCCACCGGTTCCGGCAAGTCGGCGATCTACCAGGTGCCGACCGTCGTGCTCGGCGGCCCCGCCGTCGTGGTGTCGCCGCTGATCTCCCTGCAGCGCGACCAGGTCGCCGGACTGCGGCGGAGCGCGGCGCCGGACGCCGTGGCCGTGAACTCCGCGCAGCCGGAGTCGGCCGTCGAGGAGGGCTGGCGGGCGGTCCGGGAGGGCGACGCCGAGTACCTGTTCATGTCACCGGAGCAGCTCGCCAAGGACACCGTCCTGGAGAGGCTGCGCGGCCTGAACCCCTCGCTCTTCGTCGTCGACGAGGCCCACTGCGTCTCCACCTGGGGGCACGACTTCCGTCCCGACTACCTGGGTCTGGGGGAGGCCGCCGAACGGCTGGGCCGCCCACCGGTGCTGGCGCTGACCGCGACGGCCGCGACCCCGGTCCGGGCCGACATCCTCGAACACCTCCGCATGCACGACGCGACGGTCGTGAGCACGGGGACCGACCGGCCCAACATCCACTTGGACGTGCGCGCCTTCACCGACGACGACGGCAAACGCGCCGCCGTCTCGCAGTGGACGGCCGAGGCGCACGGCCCGGGCATCCTGTACACGGCCACCCGCAAGGACGCCGAGACCTACGCGGCGCGACTGCGGCAGGACGGCGTCGAGGCCGAGGCCTACCACGCCGGGATGAAGGCGGTGGACAGGCGCCGGATCCAGGACGGTTTCATGGCCGGTCGTCCCGCCGTGGTGGTGGCCACCTCGGCGTTCGGGATGGGCATCGACAAACCCGACGTGCGGTTCGTCGCCCACGCGTCCGTCCCGGAGTCCCTGGACTCGTACTACCAGGAGATCGGACGCGCCGGCCGGGACGGGGAGCCCGCCCGCGCGGTGCTGTTCTACCGCCCCGAGGACCTGGGGCTGCAGAAGTTCCTCACCGCCCGGGCGCTGGACACCGGGGAGCTGAGGAAGGTCATGAACGTACTGCTCGGGCAGGACGTCCCGCAGAGCCGCACCCGGGTGGCGCAGCTGTCCGGACTGTCCCGCCGCAAGGCCGCGGACCTGCTGAACCTGCTGGAGGAGGCCGGAGCGGTGACCTGCGAGGGCAGGCGCCGCACGGTGCGGGCGTCGGCCGGCCGCACGGCGGAGGAGGCCGCCGAAGGAGCGGCGGAGGTGTTCGAGCGGCGCCGCCGGATGGACCGTTCGCGCATCGAGATGATGCGCGGCTACGCGGAGACCCGGACGTGCCGCCGCCAGTACCTCCTGGGCTACTTCGGCGAGCGGCTCGACCGGCCCTGCGGGCGGTGCGACCTGTGCCACCGGGACCGTGACGGCCGCACCGGGACCACGCGCCGGGAACCCGCCCGTCCCCCCGGGCACCGTGCGCCCTACGAGCCGAACGACAGGGTGCGTCACGCCGAATGGGGTGAGGGCACGGTCATGCGCATCGAGGAGGACCGCGTCGTGGTGCTGTTCGAGCAGGTCGGCTACAAGACGCTGTCCCTGGCGGCCGTGGCGGAGCACGGCCTGCTGACCGGCGCCTGATCCGCACCGGGCGGCCGGCTCCGCCGCCACCGCGGGGCCGGCCGCCGGGGCCGCCCGGTCGCCCGACGCCCGGCGGGGCCGGGCCGCGTGCGGCTCGCAGGGGCCCGGCTCGCCGACCAGTCCGCCGGCGGGCTCGCGACCCCTTCCAGCACCGCCTTCTCGGCGGGGGCCGGGCTCCCGCCCCGCGCGCGGCCGGGACCGGCGGCCTGCGTCGAGGCGGTCCGGATCGACGGTGGCCCGGGGCTGATCGTCCGCGTCGACGGGGAGATCGGCGGCGTGGCGGCGGCGCGGGCCGGGAACGGCTGCCCCACCCGCGAAAGCGCGCGGTCGGGTCGGGGCTCCGCGGCCCTCACGACAAGGCCGCGTCCACGGGCGCGGGGCAGGCCGCCGCCAGGTCGTCCCGTCGTTTGACCCGGAGTTTCCGGTAGATGCGGGTGAGGTGCTGCTCCACGGTGCTCACCGTGACGAACAGCTTCGAGGCTATCTCGCGATTGCTGTAGCCGATGCCGGCCAGCCAGGCGACACGCTGTTCGGCCGGGCTCAGGGTGGTGAACGCCCCGCTCCCCGCGGGTCCCCGACCGGCCCGGGCGCCCGGTGGAGGTGGGGGCGCGGTCCTGGCGACCGGGCCGGGGAGCACGGTCTCCGTACCGGGCCCGGGCGCTTTTCGAAGGCTCCGTTTCAGCGCGCCCTCGAAACCGCCCGCCCGCGCCATGCGCAGGGCCCGCCGCATCAGGGAACGACCGGTCTCCACCTGCCCGAGCGCGTAGTGGACCTGGCTCAACTGTTCCATGACACGAGCGAGTTCGACAGGATCACCGGATTCCTCCAGCAGGCTCATCGCCTCGCGCAGCGGACCCCCTCGCCGCTCGACGGGCCGCGTCAGCGCCAAGACGCGCAAGGCCTGGGCCTTCAGCCGGGCCAGGCCGTCGCCCGCCGCGGCGATCGTCTCCTCCGCCATCCGGACCGCCTCGTCCTTCCGGCCCAGGAGCAGGTACGCCTCGGCGGTGCCCGCCTGCCACGGGCACGCCAGCATCGGGGGGTGCCCTCCCTGCCGCTCGGCCTCGCCGCAGGCCAGGAAGTCGCGGAGCGCCGCGTAGGCGTTGTTCGTGGCGAGGTGGTACTGCCCTCGGGCGTACAGGTACACCCTGCCGAAGTGCGAGTCCAGCATCGCCGGCGGCACCGGGATGCCGAGGACGTCGGCCGCCTCGGCCGGTTTTCCGCGCCGGGTCAGCGCGAGGACCAGGATGCTCAGCGGCAGGCCGACGGCCACTCCCCAGGCCTGCGGCCGTTCGAGCGCGACCCGGGCATGGGCCTCGGCCTCCTCCAGCCTTCCCTGGGCGAAGAAACCGGCGGCCTGCAGACCGCGCAGCAGCGCCCGCTGGAAGGGGCTCAGGCGCTCGAAGAGCTGCGCGGAGACTCCGTCGATCTGCGGCATGGCCGGCCAGGAGGCGCTGACGTGGCGCAGCAGCAGGAAGCAGTAGTGGTACTGGTTGACGTCCGGCGTCTGCGCCTCGGCGTCTCCCGCCGCGAAGAAGGCCGACGCCAGTTGCCCGACGATGACGCGGTACAGGCCGTCCGCCCCGGTCCGCATCAGGTCGTGCGTGGACAGGACCGCCTGCGGCCAGGTCGGAACGGCCCGGCACAGCACCTGCCACGAGGCCGTGTCCGGGGTGGGCGGCGCCCCCGTGCCCGGCGCCTGCGCGTCCGCTTCCCGCAGGCCGGTGAAGAACAGGCTCAACAGCTCTTCGGCAAGGGCGAGTTCGGCAGCCGTCTCCGGGCTCCCGCCCGCTCGGTCCCCCAGCAGCCCCAGCACTGTCCTCGCCTCGTCGAGGCGCCCGTGCCAGACGAGCATCTGCGCCAGCAGCATGAGGTCGCGGTCCCGCAGCCGGCCCTCGCGTGCGGCGGCCACCAGGTCGGCCAGGTGGCGCGCGGCCACGTAGGCGTCCACCTGCCACTTGGTCCGGGCGACCGCCATGAGCAGTTCGATGTGGTCGTCCGTGCCGCTCTTGAAGCCGTGCGCCGACTCCATCAGTTCGACGGCCTCGTGCCACCGGCCCTCGGCCTTCGCCTGCCCGGCGGCCTCACGCAGGACGGAGACCTCCCAGTCCGCCGTGACGGTCCCCGTCGCCGTGATGCACCGGGCGACGTCGAGGGACGGCGCCCCGGCCTCGTAGAGCAGCCGGGCGGCGCTCCTGCTCAGCTCGGCGCGGCCGGTGAAACCGGTGTCCTCCCACACCGCCGCCCGCATCGCCGGATGCCGGAAGCGTCCGCCGGTCACCAGGCCGCTGTCCTCCAGCAGGCCCAGAGCCGTCACCACCTTCACCGGCTCGACCCCGCTCAGCGCACCGAGCAGGTCCGGCGACCGGACGTCGCCGAGCACCGCCAGGGCGCGGGCGACCCGCTCGACGCTCTCCGGCCGGTGCGCGCAGAGCAGGAGGGAGACCGTCTCGCGGAACGCGCCCCCCAGGACGGGAGTCCATTTCTCGGGAGGAACGTCCCGGTGCGCGCACCGGGAGTCGTACGCGATCGCCGACACCAGGCGAGGGTTTCCTCCGCTTGTCTCCAGGACACCTTCGACGTATTCCTCGGAAAATCGGTGTCCCGTCAACCCGTGAAGAAGCTGCACCGCACTCCGGTGCGTGAGGTGCGTGAGGTGCAGAATCAGCGGCCGGGTATTCATCATGATGGCGGCCCGTAAGGATCGGTATTCCTTGCCCTGGTCCGTCCGGTCGGTCAGCACGAGGAACACCTTCTGCTGGCGGAGCCGATTGCTCAGAAAGCGCAGGATCTTCATCGAGGCGGCGTCGCCGTAGTGCGTGTCGTCCACGACGGCCACCACGGGACCCCGCTCGGCGAGATCCCGCAGAGCGTCGCCGACGAGTGCCTTCGCCTGCCGCACGAGCAGTTCCGCGTCGCGGCCCGGTGACCGCGACGCGTCTTCCCCGTGCTGCGCGAGGAGGGCGCTCAGCTGGGCCCCGACGCCGTCACGGGTCTCGGCGCACCCGCGGAACCACTGCTCGATGACGCTCAGCGAAGACCGCTGCTCGCCCGGGCACCCGGCGGCGTACAGGGTGACCATCCCCGCCGCACCGGCCCGCTCCGCGAGCCGGTCGAGGAGGGTGGTCTTCCCCGATCCCGCAAACCCTCTGACGACGGCTATTCCACCGCCCTTACGACCGGGATTTCGAATGTAATCCCAGGCCGACTGCAGCGCGTCATCGTGATCCACCAGCAAATTACAGCCATCTCTCTCGGTCGGTCGACATTCCACTCGGGTCCTGCCGTGCGACACGACGGTGACCGTTTCGGCACTCTCCCTGCTTCTCAGGCTACTGCGTCGCTGATCATTCGCAAGCGACCCGAGAGAACCCGACAAACATGGGAGTTTTTGACGCCTCGGTGAACCCGTGGCGCAGTTTTCACGTCGGGGGAACGTCGGGGAGGCCGTGCGCCGCCCGGCCGTCCCGGAAACCGGTCACAAAGCGGGCACCGGCAGCGCGCGCTCACGTCGCACCGCGGCAGCGGGCCATGACGACGGCACACCCCGTGAGCTCGATCGCGTGACGGTGTGCTCGCGGGCCCGCGGCCCTCCGGACCGACCGGGTCGGCGTGAGCGCCCGGTCCGGAACGCCGGGGAGGACGCCGGCACACGGGGTCCCGCTCCGCCGGAGTGACGGGCCGACACGGTGGGGGGAGCGGCCCGCCCGCGGCCCGTCGGTGGGCAATCGAGCGGCAAGCGGGCTCGGGAAGGGGCGCGTGGATGCCGGCCCGGCGCGTTCTCAGCGGACGTGCGGGCGTTCGACGCCGTGGAGCCGGGCGGGACCGCGCTCGGCGCCCCGGCGGCGGATGGCCGGTCCCGTGCCGTGGCGGGTGCCGCGGCGGGCGACGGCCGGCGCCGGGGCGGGCGAGCCGTCCGCCGCGGCGGACGGCGGGTTCCCCCCGTCGTCGGGACGGCACTCGCGGTGCCCCGGGCATGCGGCCTCGGGGCTCCGGGAATTCCCGCGGCCCGGCCGGGCCCGGCCGTCGCGGAAATCAGCGCGGCCCCCGCTCGTCCCCCCGCGACCTCCTCGGTCTCCGGGAGGGTGGGCACTCCATCGGAATCCCGCGGCCCGGCCGGCTGCGCGTCACTCCGGGGTGACCTGCTTTTCCCTCCGGCACCCGAACGGAAAACGGCGCGGGGAAGAAGACACCGGGGCCCGCGGTCAGGCCGTTCGGCCGGCGCCGAGGGCCGCGTAGGCGCGCAGCCGGTGGGGCTGCCCGTGCTGGGTGCCGACGCGCAGGGCCGCGAAGGGGCCCGTGACCCCGGCCAGGTGCGGGAGGGGCCGCAGCGTCAGCCGGTCGCCGGGGCCCAGGAGGCCGTCGAGGACCGCCTCGCTCACCAGATGGTGCAGATGGACCAGGCACGCGGCGATCGTCAGGCCGGCCGTGGCCAGGTACAGCTCGCGGTGCACCGGGGCACGGTCGCCGGCGGAACCGTCCGCGGGCAGTTCGACGGCCGTACGAGGCAGGGCGGGCAGCTCGGCCGTGGCGGGGAACAGTTTGAGCAGCCGGCGCAGGGTCGTGCTGTGGCCGGCGGGCGCCGGACCGAGCCAGGCGGTCGAGCCGTCGCCGGCGACATGGTCGAAGTCGAACCGCTCGCGCAGGTTGGCCGGGTTGCCGGCCAGGAAGACGGTGCGCGTGAAGTCGTGGCGCCAGGCCGTCGCCGCCTCGGGGCCGATCCGGCGGGCGAAGGCGTACGTCTCCCCCAGCCAGGCGGGCAGGTCGAAGCCGCGCAGCACGCAGACCGCCAGCACCTTGGGGTCCTCGCGCTCCGTCGGCGACTCCCCGTCGGCCGGCGGGTCGACCCGCGCGGCCGGCTCGGGCCGGGCGGCGCGGATGCGCCGGGCGTTCTCGGCGCGCAGCAGCTGCTGGGAGATGATCACAGGTAGACCGCCTCCAGGAGGTCCCGGGACGGAGCGGGGCGGCGCCTGGCCAGCAGGCTGGACGTCAGGCGGTAGGGGTTGACGTGCAGGTGGTCCTTGCGGTGGCGGGCCAGTACGTCCGGCACGGCGGCCGGATCGGGTTCCCGGCCGTCCGACAGCAGCCGGGAGGCACGGGTCAGGCTCTGGCGCAGTACGTCCCGGCGGAACGACTCCTGCCGGCCCGCACCGAGCACCGCTATGAAGTACAGGCGCATGCCGAGGCGCAGCACCGCCTCGTCACACCCCTCACCCGTCTCGTCCAGGAGCTCCCCGGCCGTGTGCCCCCGCCAGCCGCCGTGGCGCGCGGACCGGACGCGGCCGTCGATCGGGACGCGGTCGAGCACGACGCGGCGCACGGCTGGTGCCGCCCCGCCCGTCACCGCGGTGCCGGCGGCCGCCAGCACGCGTTCCACCAGGTGGTAGTCGGCCTCCAGCTCCCGGTCGTGCAGCAGGACGACCTCGTCGAAGGACGGGGCGAGCGGCAGGAGTTCGCGCATCATGCAGGCCAGGTAGTTGGGCCGGCCGTGGGGGTCGACGATCTGGCGCAGCGGCAGACCGTACCGGGTCGCGTCCAGGTACACGGGCCCTCCGCAGGCGCGCAGGTCCAGGCAGAGCCCCAGGTCGGACAGCCGCTCGATCGACTCCTCGGCGCCGAGGGCCGGCGGCTGGTGCGCCAGCAGCCCGGGGTCGTGCATGCCCAGGCGCGCGTAGTGGGCCGTCCAGAGCTCCAGGACCCGGGCGCCGGCCGGGTGCACCCAGCCGTGCGCCTCCACCGCTTCGGCGTAGGGGCGCAGGGCCGCGGCGCCGGCCTTCTCCCGCTGTGCCCGGTAGCCGACGTACATCTCACCGATCCGCTCCTCCGACAGTCCGGAGTAGTCGATGTCCCCGACCGTACTGTCGAGGTGCTCCCAGAAACCCAGCGTCTGCTCGGTCAGGTGGTAGGTGGTGGGGCTGTAGCGGTAGGTGACGTCGGCCAGTCCGCTGCTGGCCCGGTACATCACGTCGGTCCAGAGCAGGCCCTTGAGGTGGCTGGGGGTGAGCGGCTTGGACGGGGTGACGGTGATCGGCGCCAGCAGCACCCGGGGCCCGCCCGGCCGCCGCTCCCGGGCGGCGGCCGGGTCCCGCGCGGTCAGGGCGTCGTTCATGCCGGCCGTCTCCGCCCGTGGACGAAGAACACCCGCCGCACGCCCGTCACCGAGCGCTCGGGCACCGCGTCCGGCCACCGGCCGTAGTCGGCGGCCGGGTCGCCGGGCTGTACCGCCTCCACCTGGAAGCCGTGCGCGTCGAACAGCGCTTCGGGCTCGTCGGTGCCGAACACCCACGGGCAGCCCCAGCCGGCGAACACGTCCAGGAGGGCCCGGACGTCCGGCAGCGTCAGCGCCGCCGCGTTGACCAGGTCCGCGGCGATCCGGCTGCCCGGCGCCATGAGGGCCGCCACCCGGTCCAGCAGGCGGTGCGCGTCCTCCTGGGCGACGTAGTAGAGCAGGCCCTCCAGGAGCCAGACGGAGGGGCGGGCCGGGTCGTACCCGGCCGCGAGGAGTCCGTCCTGCCAGCCGGGCCGGGTGAGGTCGAGCGCCACGGCCCGCCGGTCGGCCCGCGGCCGCACGGACCGCAGCCGCTCCTCCTTGTGGGCCAGCACGGCGGGCCGGTCGAGCTCGAAGAAGCGCGTGCCGTCGGGCCACCGCATGCGGTAGGCCCGCGAGTCCATTCCGGCGGGAGCGAGCACGACCTGCGCGGTGCCGCCGGCGCGGACCGCGTCCTGGAGGAGGTCGTCCAGGAAGCGGGTGCGGATGGCGTTGTAGTCGGGGGTGCTGGGCACGGTGCGCTCCCGGCCGCGCGGGAACGTGGCCTCACGTATCTCCCGCAGCAGCGTCATTCCCGCGTTCCCCGCCAGCCGGGCGGCGTAGGGGTCGTCGAAGAGCCGGTCCGCGCGGCTCGTCTCCGCCGCGCGCAGCGCGGCCGTCAGCAGGGACGTCCGCTCGACGGCGTCCAGGGTGTTCGTCATGCCTGTCCTTCCCCGGCGGGCCGTGAGGGGCCGGTCAGTCGTTCCCACAGGGCCGGGTCCTGCCGGAAGAGCCGGTCCTTCACCTGGGTCGGCCGGACGCCGGCGGCCACGGCCGTGTGCCAGTCCGCCAGGAACGCGTCCTCGGCCAGCAGGTTCACCGTCGGGGCGCCCAGGCGTCCCTCGGAGCGTGCCGTGCGGTAGTCGCCCGACTCACCGCCGATCGCGGTGTCGAGCAGCGCGGCGAAGCGCGCGGCCTCCGCGGGGGACCAGGCGCCGTACGGTGCCAGCGCGAACTCGTACGACGGCGTACCGCCCTCCGGGCCGAGGACCCGGCAGGCGGCGTTGCGCACGTCGAGCCCGGTGCTCCGGGCCACCGCGGCCAGGGCCCGGAGCACCTGTGCGTCCCGCAGGCGTTCCCCGGCGGCGTCCGACCGGGTGGCGCGCCCGGCGTACTCGACCCGCGGCACTCCGTCGAAGCGGTCCACCACCCGGACCACGTCACCCACCGCGTAGCGGTACAGCCCGCCGATGTGGCTGAAGACGACGTGGTAGTCGCGCCCCGCTTCGAGTTCGTCCCACGTCAGCGTCTCGGCGTCGGGCCCGACGTCGTCGTCGGCGTCCAGGAACTCGTACACCGAGGCGCCCACGGTGAGCGAACAGGCCGAGGTGTGCCGGTCGAGCGCGACGCCCACCGGCCCTTCCGAGGCGGCGACCGGTGCGGGCAGCGTGGCCACGCCGGGGCCGAACTCCTCGCGCAGCCGCGGCAGGTAGAGCGCGGCCATGCCGGTGGTCCAGCAGAACAGCGCCCGCATGCGCGGCCAGACGTGGGCCGGGCGGATCGTGCCGAAGTGGTGGGCGAGGCGCTCCAGTTCCCGCGCCCGCTCGGGGTCGGGGTCGGTGCGGGGCACACCGCCGAGCGTGCCGTCGTGGATCTCCTTCACCAGCCGGGGCCACCACAGCCGGAGTTGGTGGGGCAGGGCGGCCACCATGGCCGGGTTGATCCCGATGACGCAGCGTACGTCCCTGGTGACCGCGAGGCGCAGCCGCAGGTACGTCTTCTCCAGGTGCTCGTGCGCCTCGACCGGCACGGGAAGGGTGCCCCAGGGCGCGCCCGTACCGGGTTCGGCCGACAGCGGCTCGCCGAACTTCGCGCCGAAGTCGACCTGGCTGGCACCCACGTGCGGCCGCCCCGAGGCGGTGGTGGGCGGGGCGCTCAGGGGATCGTGCTTCAGGTTGAGCACGGCGTCCGGGCGGCCGAGCACGTCGGGGAAGTGCTCGACGAGCGGGGCCCAGGCGGCGTAGTAGAACGGGAAGAAGGTGCGCCGCATGAAGCTCGGGGTGACCGGGACCTTCTTGTGCGCGCCCGTCGTGCCGCTGCTGGTGAAGTACACGGCGGGATCGTCGGCGCTGAGCACGTTGCTCTCGCCGGCCGCCATCCGTTCGATGAAGGGCCCCAGGGCGGCGTAGTCGTTGATCGGGACGGCCTTGCGGAGGTCGCTCAGGTCACGGACCGAGCCGAAGCCGTGGGCGCGCCCGTACTCGGTGCCCGCGTTGAACTCCGTGAGTTCGCGCAGCACGCGCTGCTGCCGCCCCCGGGCATCGGCCAGCGCGGCGGCGATGCCGTCCCGCTCGCCGAGGACACGCCGCCGGTAGCGGCGGACACGGTCGGGGTCCGCCCACTCCTCAGACAGGTTCATGGACGCCCAGCACCTCCCGGATCTCCCGCGCGACGGTGGAGACCCGGTCCCGTTCGCCGATGAACGAGACAGGCAGCGAGCGGACCTCTTCCCGCAGCGCCTCGTTCAGGTCGGCCTGGAAGCGCTCGAAGGACGCGCGGTCGCCGTGCGCGCCGTAGTGCTCCAGCGGGTTGAGGTCGCGGCCCTCTCCGCAGCGCCGCCAGGCCGTCTCGGCGGACACCTCCAGGAAGACGACCTGCCGGGGCTGGGGGAAGGACCGCCACCAGTCGAACAACGGGTGCTCGTCCAGCCCGGTGAGACGGCACTTGGCGAGCATCTTGTAGTAGTAGGAGTCCACCAGCACGGGGACGTCGTCGGGGCCGCGCGTGATGCCGTCCCTCAGGTGCAGCACGGCCGTCTGCAGCATCGTCAGCATGAAGTCGGCCGAGTAGTGGTGGTGCAGGGCGGGCATCACGTCGCCCACCAGTCCGCGGCGCAGCCGGGCGATCAGCGAATGCCCGGGGCCGAGCAGTTCGTCGTCGACGGAGACGATCCGCACACCGCCGGTGCGTCCGGCGAGTTCCCTCAGCGCGGCGGACTTGCCCGCGTAGTCGGTGCCCAGCACGACGGAGAACGGTGGCGTCGCCCGGTCCACCGCGTCCTGCGCGTCCGTGCCGGCCGGCCATCGGGCGCGGTGTGCTCCGGTGGCGGGGGGGGGGGGGGGGGGGGGGGAGGGGGGGGGAGGGGGGGGGGGGGGGGGGGGGGGGGCGCCCCCCCCCCCCCCCCCCCCCCCCAAGAAAACACAAAC
>NZ_JBVITR010000079.1:17541-20598 GCF_055574875.1 Streptomyces sp. NPDC034670 | reverse complement strand
GCGCGGAACCGGCGTGCGTCGCCTCCTCGATCCGGCGCTGCAGGTCCGCGAGCTTGCCCGCGGTGGTGTGGAGGTCGGGCTGCTGCCCATCCGGCTCGGACATCGGGATGCGGCTCCCTGCCTGCTCAAAAAGGGGGGACGGTTACTCAGCCGTAGCGTAGTGGGGGTCCCGCCGTCGGCAGTGCGGCGTTCACCACACCTAGTGTGTGTTGCATGACGCCGCGAGATGCATCAGAGCCGTTCGGAAACCGTTGGTCCGACCTGGACCGGCCGCCTCTCAGCGAGGGCGCGCTGCGGCGGGGGCTGGTACGGGAGGGGACGCTGTGGTCCCGGGTGGACGTGGTCCAGCGGACCGGGTCGACCAATTCCGACCTGGTGGCGCGGGCGGCCGAGGGGCGCGCGGAAGAAGGGGCCGTGCTCGTCGCCGAGGAGCAGACGGCCGCGCGGGGGCGGCTGGACCGGCAGTGGACGGCACCGGCCCGGTCGGGACTGTTCTTCTCCGTGCTGCTGACGCCCCGCGAGGTGCCGGTGGCGCGGTGGGGGTGGCTGCCGTTGCTGACGGGGGTCGCGGTGGCGACGGGGCTGTCGCGGACGGCGGGCGTGGACACGGCGCTGAAGTGGCCCAACGACGTGCTGGTGACGGTGGGGGGAGAGGAACGGAAGGCCGGCGGGATCCTGGCGGAGGGGGCCGGGGAGGGCGGCGTGGTCATCGGCGTCGGGATCAACGTGAGCCTGCGCGCCGACGAGCTGCCGGTGCCGACGGCGGGGTCGCTGGCGCTGGCGGGGGCGGTGAGCACGGACCGGGATCCGTTGCTGCGGGGGATGCTGCGGGCGCTGGAGGAGTGGTACGGGCGGTGGCGGGCGGCCGGGGGCGATCCCGCGGAGTGCGGGCTGCAGGAGACGTACGCGGCGGGGTGCGCGACGCTCGGGCGGAGGGTGCGGGCGGAGCTGCCGGGGGAGCGGTCGGTGGTGGGGGAGGCGGTCGCCGTGGACGGGGACGGGCGGCTGGTGATCGCCACGGAGGAGGGGGTGCAGGCGCCGGTGGGAGCGGGGGACATCGTGCACCTGCGCTCCGCTTGAGCGGGTGCCTGGCGCCTGGCGGCGGGCCGGGCGGGTGGGTGCGTGTTTCCGCGGTGCGGTTTCGGGTGCTGGCGCCTGGCGGCGGGCCGGGCGGGTGGGTGCGTGCGTCTGCGGTGCGGTTTCGGGTGCGGGTGCTGGTGCCTGCGGCGGGCTGTGCGGGGGGTGGGTGCGTCTGCGGTGCGGTTTCGGGTGCGGGTGTGTGGGGGTGGGCGTCTTGAGGCCTGCGGCGCAGCTTGCGGTGCGGTGGGGGTGCGGGTGGCGCCTGCGGTGGTGGTGGGGTCGGGGCCGGGGCGGGGGTGTCCGTCCTCGGTCCGGCGCGACGGCGGTGACTTCTCGGGGGTGGTGAGGGACGCGCCGGCCGCTGCGGGCGGACACCCCCGCCCCGTCCCCTTCCCGCCGCGGGCGGGTGCGGGCGCCCACGGTCGTTTCCGGTTCCCGCCGCGGGCGGGCGCGGGCGCCCGTCGTTGTCGGTTCCCGCCGTGGGCGGGTGTGGCGTCCGTGGCCGGTTTCCGCCGTGGGTGGGTGCGGCGTCCGTGGCCGTCCCCGGTCCCGCCGTGGGCGGGTGCCGGGCGTCCTCGGTTGCTGTCGTCTCATCGCCGGGGCGACCGAACGGAGTGAGCTGGCGCACACCTGCCGTAGAGTTGAGGCCGGTCGATACAGGGCCGTGGCAGATCGGAAGGGCAGCAACGCGTGACCGTCGACGACTCGGGTTCCGGTGCGGACGCGCGGGGCGGGGTGGAACCTCCCCCACTCCCGGCTTCGCACGAGCGGGGGGAGCCTGATCCCGCCGACACCGGCGAGGATCCGCTCGCTCTGCGCGTCGAACAGCTCATCCTGGGCGCCGAGCGCCGCTACACGCCCTTCCAGGCGGCCCGCAGCGCCGGCGTCACCATGGAGCTGGCCACCCGGTTCTGGCGGGCCATGGGCTTCGCCGACGTGGGGCAGGCCAAGGCGCTCACGGAGGCGGACGTCCTGGCGCTGCGCCGGCTGGCCGGCCTGGTGGAGGCGGGGCTGCTGAGCGAGGCCATGGCGGTGCAGGTGGCGCGGTCCACCGGGCAGACCACCGCACGGCTGGCCGAGTGGCAGATGGACTCGTTCCTGGAGGGGCTGACCGAGCCGCCCGAGCCGGGGATGACCCGGACCGAGGTGACGTATCCGATCGTCGAACTGCTCCTGCCCGAGCTGCAGGAGTTCCTGGTGTACGTCTGGCGGCGCCAGCTCGCCGCCTCCGCCGGGCGGGTGGTGCAGGGGGCCGACGACGAGGAGATGGTGGACCGGCGGCTCGCCGTCGCGTTCGCCGACCTCGTGGGGTTCACGCGGCTCACCCGGCGGATGGAGGAGGAGGAGCTCGGCGAGCTCGTCGAGGCGTTCGAGACCACCGCCGCCGACCTGGTGGCGGCGCGCGGCGGGCGGCTGATCAAGACGCTGGGCGACGAGGTGCTGTACGTCGCGGACGACGCGGGGACGGCCGCGGAGATCGCCCTGCGGCTGATCGAGACGCTGGCGAACGACGAGACGATGCCGGAGCTGCGGGTCGGCATGGCGTTCGGCACCGTGACCACCCGGATGGGCGATGTCTTCGGCACCACGGTCAACCTGGCCTCCCGGCTCACGTCCATAGCCCCGCGGGACGCCGTGCTCGTGGACACCGCCTTCGCCGAGGAACTGATCCGCACCGGTGACGCCCCCGCGTCCGAGGCGGCGGCGGCCGAGGCGGTGGCCGCGGCGGAGAAGGAGGGCGAGGAGCCGCCGGCGTACCGGTTCGCGCTGCAGCCGATGTGGCAGCGGCCGGTGCGCGGTCTCGGCGTGGTGGAGCCCTGGCTGCTCACGCGCCGGAACGGGATCTCCTAGAGCCTGTCGTTCGGATCAGCCTGGCTGTGGCCGACGGTGCGTCTCGGTCGAGCCGAGCGGGGGGGGGGGGGGGGGGGGGGGGGGCAACAAAAACAAAGGGGGGCCAAAGAAAAAAAACAACAACCC
>NZ_JBVITR010000079.1:0-17531 GCF_055574875.1 Streptomyces sp. NPDC034670 | reverse complement strand
GCGGAGGGGGGGCGGGGGGGGGGGGGGCGTGGTGGGGGGGGGGGGGGTGGTTGCCCCCCCCCCCCCCCCCCCCCCCCCCCCCGACGCCAGGGTGATCCAAACGACAGGCTCCAGCGCCCACCGCCGCCGACGCACAGGCCGACGACCGGTACGCACAGGACGGGCCCGGGTCCCCCCGGTGGGTCCGGCGGGGGCGTTCGGGTGCGGGACGGGGCCGGGGCGGAGGGCGCGGGCGTGTCCGGGGAACCGGGCGCGCCCTTTTCCGGGCGGGTGCCGGGCTGCGATGATCGGGGCGAGCGATGTTAACCCGCGTTAACCGGAGGGTGTCATGAGTGAGGAACGGTTCGGGGAGTTCGTGCTGGTGCGCCGGCACGAGCAGGGGCATGTCGCGGAGCTCGTCCTCGACCGGCCGAAGGCCATGAACGCCGTGTCGACCGGGATGGCCCGCTCCCTCGCCGGGGCCTGTGCGGCGCTGGCGGAGGACCGCGGCGTCCGGGTGGTGGTGCTGACCTCGTCGCACGAGCGGGCGTTCTGCGTGGGGGCCGACCTGAAGGAGCGCAACTCCTTCAGCGACGCCGACCTGGTGCGTCAGCGCCCGGTGGCGCGCGGGGCCTACACCGGAGTGCTCGAGCTGCCGGTGCCCACGGTCGCGGCGGTGCACGGGTTCGCCCTGGGCGGCGGTTTCGAGCTGGCCCTGTCCTGCGACGTGATCGTGGCCGACCGCACGGCGGTGGTGGGGCTGCCCGAGGTGTCCGTCGGGGTGATCCCGGGCGGGGGCGGCACGCAGTTGCTGCCCCGGCGGGTGGGTGCGGCGCGCGCCGCCGAGCTGATCTTCACGGCGCGTCGGGTGGAGGCCGCCGAGGCCCGGGAGCTGGGGCTCGTCGACGAGCTGGTGGAGGAGGGGCGGGACCGGGAGGCGGCCCTGGCCCTGGCGTCCCGGATCGCCGCGAACTCCCCGGTGGGGCTGCGGGCGGCCAAGCGGGCGCTGCGCCTGGGGCACGGCCTGGATCTGTCCGCCGGCCTCGAGGTCGAGGACGCGGCCTGGCGGTCGGTGGCGTTCTCGGGCGACCGTGCGGAGGGGGTCGCCGCCTTCAACGAGAAGCGCAGGCCGAACTGGCCGGGGGAGTAGCGGGAGGCCGGCGCGGCCCCGCGTTCCGTCCCGCTGCGGTGATCCCCGTTCGCGCGGCCGATGTCCCCGTTCGTCCGGAATCTCCTTAGCCTGGAGGGATGGGTGAGGACAGCCGGCTGGCGGCCGTGGTGGCGCTGGCCCAGGGCATGGCCGCCGCGCAGGGTTCGCGGGAGGCCTGGCGGGCCGCGGCGGGCGGGGCCCGCCGGGCGCTGGACGGGAGCTTCGCCGCGCTGTCGGTGTGGGAGCGGGAGCTCGGGCGGCTGCGGGTCCTGGTGAACGTGGGGGAGCTGGCCGAGGGGGAGGAGGAGTTCCCGGAGGACGAGTCCTACCCGGTGCACCAGTTCGCCGAGATCACCGAGTTCCTGCACGAGCGGTGGGCCGGCGGCGGTGAGCCCGACGCCTGGGTGGAGACGGCCGAGGGGGCCGCGGCGGGACGCCCGGGGTACTGCCAGCAGCGGGTCGCGGCGCTGCGGCGGCGCGGGCGGGGGTGCTGCGTGGTCGCCCCGATCGTGCTGCACGGGCGGGCGTGGGGCGAGCTGTACGTGGCCCGGCCGGTGGGCGCGCCCGTCTTCGGCCGGGGCGACGCCGATTTCGCGACCGTCCTGGCCGCCGTCGTCGCCGCCGGGATCGCGCAGGCCGAGCGGCTGGAGGAGGCCCGCCGGCTGGCGTACACGGACGCGCTGACCGGGCTGGCCAACCGCCGGGCCGTGGACGCGCGGCTCGACGAGGCGATCGAGCGGCACCGCCGGGACGGGGCCGTCGTCGGCCTCGTGGTGTGCGATCTCAACGGGTTGAAGAAGGTCAACGACACCCTCGGGCACGCGGCCGGGGACCGGCTGCTGGAGCGGTTCGGGAGCGTGCTGTCGCTGTGCGGGGCCATGCTGCCGGGCGCTCTGGCGGCGCGGCTCGGCGGGGACGAGTTCTGCCTGCTGTCCGTGGGGCCGTCCGCCGACGAGGTCGTGAAGGCGGCCGACGAGGTGTGCCGCCGGGCCGTCGACCTCGGGATCGGCGACGGTGTCGCCTGCGGGGTGGCGTCCACCGGGGACCCCGTCGGGCCGGTGCACTCCGCCCGGCGGCTGTTCCGGCTGGCCGACGCGGCGCAGTACCGGGCCAAGGCCGACCGGGCCGCCCACCCCGTCGTCGCCGGGCGGGAGGGCCCCGACGATCCCGTCGTGCGGCTCGCGGACGAGCCGTCGCCGGGGGCGGACGGGGAGCGGCGCCGGTTCCGGGGGCGGCACTCGCCGTAGTCGCGGGCGCCCCCTCGTGGTCCCGGCGGGTGCGACGCGCCGGTAAGGGGCGGACCGGTCTCCCGGTGGTGACATCATTGAATTCACTGCGTAGTCTCCTGAATATGGATATGCACACCGTGGTGGACGGGGAAGGCGCGCGGCGCGGGCTCGAGAAGGTGGTGGTGGGGGACGGGCGGGCGCCCGGGGTGACCGTGTCCGACGTGCTCGCCGTGGCGCGCGGCGGCGCCCGCGTCGAACTGTCCGACCGGGCGGTGGCCGCCCTCGCCGCCGCCCGCGGGATCGTGGACGCCCTGGCCGCCAAGCCGGACCCCGTGTACGGCGTGAGCACCGGCTTCGGCGCCCTCGCCACCCGGCACATCAGCCCCGGGCTGCGCGGCCGGCTGCAGCGCAACATCGTCCGCTCGCACGCCGCCGGGATGGGGGCGCGGGTGGAGCGGGAGGTCGTCCGCGCCCTGATGTTCCTGCGCCTGAAGACCGTCTGCTCCGGATACACCGGGGTGCGGCCCGAGGTCGCGCGGACCATGGCCGACGTGCTGAACGCCGGGATCACCCCGGTGGTGTACGAGTACGGCTCCCTCGGCTGCTCGGGCGACCTGGCCCCGCTGTCCCACTGCGCCCTCGCGCTGATGGGCGAGGGGGAGGCCGAGGGGCCCGACGGCAGCGTGCGGCCCGCCGGCGACCTGCTCGCCGAGCACGGCATCCGGCCCGTCGAACTGCGCGAGAAGGAAGGGCTCGCCCTCCTCAACGGCACCGACGGCATGCTCGGCATGCTGATCATGGCCCTCGCCGACCTGGACCTCCTCTACAAGTCCGCCGACGTCACGGCCGCCCTCAGCCTGGAGGCGCTGCTCGGCACCGACAAGGTGCTCGCCCCCGAGCTGCACGCCATCCGCCCGCACCCGGGGCAGGCCGCCAGCGCCGCCAACATGCTGGCCGTGCTGAGGGGTTCGGGGATGACGGGTCATCACCAGGACGACGCGCCCCGGGTCCAGGACGCCTACTCGGTGCGCTGCGCCCCGCAGGTCGCGGGCGCCGGGCGGGACACCCTGGCCCACGCCCGGCTGGTCGCCGAGCGCGAACTCGCCTCCGCGGTCGACAACCCGGTGGTGCTGCCGGACGGACGGGTCGAGTCCAACGGCAACTTCCACGGGGCGCCGGTCGCCTACGTCCTGGACTTCCTCGCCGTCGCCGCCGCCGACCTCGGCTCCATCGCCGAGCGCCGCACCGACCGGCTGCTGGACAAGAACCGCAGCCACGGGCTGCCGCCGTTCCTCGCCGACGACGCCGGCGTCGACTCCGGGCTGATGATCGCCCAGTACACGCAGGCCGCGCTGGTGAGCGAGTTGAAGCGGCTCGCCGTACCGGCGTCGGTGGACTCGATCCCGTCCTCCGCGATGCAGGAGGACCACGTCTCCATGGGCTGGTCGGCGGCGCGCAAGCTGCGCACGGCCGTGGACGGCCTCACCCGGATCCTCGCCGTCGAACTGTACGCCGCCGCGCGCGCGGTGGAACTGCGCGAGGGGCTGACGCCCGCGCCCGCGACGCGGGCCGTGATCGAGGCCGTGCGGGAGGCGGGGGTGGGGGGTCCGGGACCGGACCGGTACCTCGCGCCCGACCTCGCCGCGGCGGAGGCGTTCGTCCGCGACGGGCGGCTGGTCGCGGCCGCGGAGGCGGTCACCGGACCACTGCGCTGAACCGGCCGGGGACCCGCGGGAGCGCCGGGGCGGCCCGGGGGGCCGGTGCGGTGCGGCCGGCGGCGCCGCGGAGCCGGCGGGTCGTCACCCGTCGCGGGCCGGTGGCCCGGAGCCCCGGCCGGGGAAGGGGCGGGCGGGTCAGTAGCCGAAGCGCTCGCGGCGCACCGAGTAGACGACGAACCCGGCGCCCAGGGTCAGGCAGGCCGTGCCGCCGATGATGTAGGGGGTGCTGTCGAAGCTGCCGGTGTCGGCGAGCCGGACCTCCTGGCCGGTGCTCTCCAGGGAGGCCCTCGTGGTGCCGGACGCGACCCTCGCCTGCTCCGTGACCTGCGGAGACGGGCTCGCCGAGGTCGACTTCCCCGCCGGGATGTCCGAAGTGGCGTTCGCGGACGGGACGAACCACAGGGCGCACAGCAGGGTGCCCGCGGTGGTGGCGGTCAGCAACGGACGGAGCGCGGATGACACGGAATATCGATCCCCTTGTGGCGCTGGCGAATTGGCCGTGTGGGCCGATGGTAGTGAAAGGCGCGGGTCACAGGAAAGTCACGGGCGTCCGGGCCCGTACGCTCCGGGCATGAGCAATCCGGAGACTTCACGATTCGTCAGGATCCACGTGGAACTCGTCCTCGAGGTCGGCGACGAGGACGCGGTGACCGGGGCCGCGCTGCGCAGGATCGCGGCCGACGGCGGCATGTCGGCCGCGGAACGGGCGCACGCCGAGAGCAATGTGACGCAGGACACGGCCGAGGCCCTCGCCTACCTCGTCGACCCGGTCGACCTGGTCGGCGAGGTGCCGGGGGTCGAACTGCAGCGGGCCTCGTGGAGCAGCGAGCGGATCGACCACGACCCCGACGCGTCGGAGTGGGACTTCGACGAGGAGGACGACGAGGGGCTCTACGGCGACGGATACGGGGAAGCCGACGAGTACGACGGCCGCGACGGGAGGGCCGGGGGCGCCGAAGAGGGCGGGGCCCGCTGAGGCCGCCCGGGCCCCGTGCTCCCCGGGCGGCGACCGCGGTCCGGGGGTGCGGCGTCCCGAGCGGCGCACCGGCCGGCGTCCGCCGCGGCGGACGTGGTGAGGCCCACACCCCTCGGCCGTGGGGAACCGGATCACCCGGTCGTAGCGTTGAAGGTTAGGACGAGGTCCCGGCTTCGGGCCGGGACTCGTGGGGTTGGGATTCGGCAACGATGGAGAAGCGTGTGATGACGGACGGTAAGCGGCGCAGGGGTCTGGCGACCGCGTCCGCTCTGCTCGGCGGTGTGCTGGTGCTCTCGGCCTGTTCCGGGGGCGGCGACGACTCCGCCGGAAGTGACGGCGGCAACGGCAAGGGCGCCTCGCAGGCCCAGGTCGACGAGGCGGCGGCCGCGAAGAGTTCCGAGGCCCGGATCGAGATCACGCCGAAGGACGGCTCCACCAACGCCTCCATCAACAACTCCGCCGCCGTGACCGTGGCCAAGGGCACGCTCACCGAGGTGAAGATGACGACCGCCGACGGCACCCCCGTCTCCGGCCGGATATCCGACGACAAGAAGAGCTGGAAGCCCGACGCCCAACTGGAGCGCGCCACCACCTACAAGGTGACGGCCACCGCCGAGGACTCCCAGGGCCGCGCCGCCCACGAGAACGCCTCCTTCACCACGGTCTCCCCGTCCAACAGCTTCATCGGGAACTTCACCCCGGACGACGGCACCACCGTGGGCGTCGGCATGCCGGTGTCGATCAACTTCGACAAGGCGATCACCGACAAGGCCGCGGTCCAGAAGGGCATCACCGTCTCCACCACCAGTGGCCAGGAGGTCGCCTGTCACTGGTTCAACGCCAACCGCATGGACTGCCGCCCCGAGAAGTACTGGCAGGAGGGTTCCACCGTCACCCTCAAGCTGGCGCTCGACGGGGTCGAGGGCGCCGAGGGCGTCTTCGGCGTCCAGCAGAAGACCGTCACCTTCAAGATCGGCCGCAACCAGGTCTCCTACGTCGACGCCAAGACCAAGCAGATGAAGGTCACGCAGGACGGCAAGACCGTCCGCACCATCCCGATCTCCGCCGGGTCGCCCGAGAACAAGACCTGGGAGGGCCAGATGGTGATCTCCGAGAAGTTCAAGGAGACCCGGATGAACGGCGCGACCGTCGGCTTCACCGACGACGACGGCAAGGGCGAGTACGACATCAAGGACGTGCCGCACGCCATGCGCCTGAGCACCTCCGGCACCTTCATCCACGGCAACTACTGGGCCGCCAAGTCCGTCTTCGGCAGCGCCAACACCAGCCACGGCTGTGTGGGCCTGGCCGACACCAAGGGCGCGAACGACCCGAACACGCCCGGCGCGTGGTTCTACGACAACTCGATGATCGGTGACGTGGTCGTCGTCCAGAACACCGGCGACAAGACGATCGCCCCGGACAACGGCTTCAGCGGCTGGAACATGGACTGGGAGCAGTGGAAGGCCGGCTCGGCCCTCTGACACCACCCGCTGACCGGGCCTCACCCGTTCGACCGTGCCGCCGTCCGCCCTGCCGAGGGCGGGCGGCGGCACCGGTTTTCCCCCGGCCCGGCGGGCGCGTACGCCGCCACCGCGGCCGGTCGCGCCACCGCGCGGGCCCCACTCGGAGGCAGGGGCGGCGGCATGGGTCAGGGAAGCCCAACCAAGCGGTTTTGTAACGGAGTTGCTGAGGTGACGTTACAGCCGCCCGGCGACTTCCCCACCTTTCCCGCAACCCTTGAGGCGTTTGATCACCCCTCGGCATACTGCGTGCTCCGGGGGGTGCGCGCAGGCGTACGAGACCACCCCCGGCCGGGTGACGGGGAATCACCCGGCGACCTCGCTAGGGGGAACCTTGCGCAGACAAGTGAAGAGAGCATGCGCGGCCACGGTCGCCACGGCGGCCGCCGTGGCCCTCGCGGCGGGCATGACCGGTCCGGCGGCGGCGAGCGGGGAGCGGACGTCCGCCGCCGGGCAGCCGGCGGCGAAGGCGTCGGTGAAGACGTCCTCGTTCCCGTCCGGCCGGCACATCACACTGATCACCGGCGACCGGGTCGCCGTGGACGCCGAGGGCCGCGTCGTCGGCCTCGACCGGGCCGAGGGGCGGGAACACATACCCGTCCGGATCCGCAAGGCCGACGGCCGCACCCTGGTCCTGCCGGCGGACGCCGCCCGGCTGGTCGCGAGCGGAAAGCTCGACCGGCGGCTCTTCGACGTCACCGAACTCGGGAAGGCCGCGACCCGCGGCTCCCAGCAGCAGGGGCTCAAGGTCATCGTCGGCTACCGGGGGGCCGCGGCGGCCGCCAAGTCCGAGGTCCGCGAGGCGGGCACGCTGCGCCGGACCCTGAAGTCCCTGAACGCGGACGCGGTGCAGACCCCGCACGAGGACGCGTCCGAGCTGTGGGACGCCGTCACCAACGGCGACCGGACCGCCTCCGGCATCGCCCACGTCTGGCTGGACGGGGTCCGCGAGGTCGCCCTCGACACGTCCGTCGGGCAGATCGGCGCCCCCGAGGCGTGGTCCGCCGGCTACGACGGCAAGGGCGTGAAGATCGCCGTCCTCGACACCGGCGTCGACACGACCCACCCGGACCTCAAGGGCCAGGTGACCGCGTCCAAGAACTTCACCACCGCGCCGGACAGCGGCGACAAGGTGGGCCACGGCACCCACGTCGCCTCGATCGCGGCGGGCACGGGCGCCCAGTCCAAGGGCAAGTACAAGGGCGTCGCACCCGGCGCCAGGATCCTCAACGGCAAGGTCCTCGACGACTCCGGCTTCGGCGACGACTCCGGCATCCTCGCCGGCATGGAGTGGGCGGCCGCGCAGGGCGCCGACGTCGTCAACATGAGCCTGGGCGGCATGGACACACCGGAGACCGACCCGCTGGAGGCGGCGGTCGACAAGCTCTCCGCCGAGAAGGGCGTCCTGTTCGCCATCGCGGCCGGCAACGCGGGCCCCGAGTCGGTCGGTTCGCCCGGCAGCGCGGACGCCGCCCTCACCGTCGGCGCCGTCGACGACAAGGACAAGCTCGCCGACTTCTCCTCCACCGGCCCCCGCCTCGGCGACGGCGCCATCAAGCCGGACGTCACCGCACCCGGCGTGGACACCACGGCCGCCTCGGCGAAGGGCAACGACATCGCCCGGGAGGTCGGCGAGAAGCCGGCCGGCTACATGACCATCTCGGGCACGTCGATGGCGACCCCGCACGTCGCGGGCGCGGCGGCCCTCCTGAAGCAGCAGCACCCCGACTGGACCCACGCCGAACTGAAGGGCGCGCTCACCGGCTCCGCCAAGGGCGGCGAGTACACCCCGTTCGAGCAGGGTGCGGGCCGGGTCCAGGCCGGCAAGGCGCTCCGGCAGACCGTGATCGCCGAACCGGTCTCGGTGAGCTTCGGCGTCCAGCAGTGGCCGCACACCGACGACAAGCCGGTCACCAAGCGGCTGACCTACCGCAACCTCGGCACCCGGGACGTCACGCTCAAGCTGACGTCGAGCGCCACCGGCCCCGGGGGCAAGGCGGCCCCGGCCGGCTTCTTCACGCTGGGCGCCACCACGGTGACCGTCCCGGCGGGCGGCAGGGCCTTCGTCGACATGACCGCCGACACCCGGCTCGGCGGCACGGCCGACGGCACGTACTCCGCCTACGTGACCGCCACGGGCGACGGGCAGACGGTGCGCACGGCCGCCGCGGTGCAGCGCGAGGTCGAGTCCTACGACGTGACCGTCAAGCACGTCGGCAGGGACGGGAAGCCCTCGACCGGCCACCTCACCGACCTGATCGGCTACGCGGGCCTGGGCACCGACCGCGGCTACGGCGTCCCGGTCACCGAGTCCGGCACGGCCACCCTGCGCCTGCCCAGGGGCACCTACCTGGTGGACTCCTGGATCACCAAGGACCCCATGACCTTCGAGGGCGGACTCGACTGGCTGGTCCAGCCGAAGCTGGCCGTCACCAAGGACACCACGCTGACGATCGACGCCCGCAGGACCAGGGCGGCGGACATCACCGTGCCGGACAAGAAGGCCAAGCCGTTCTCCGCCGCGGTCAGCTACCTCTACGACACGGCCGGGTTCGGCGTCGGCGCCTTCGCCGAGTCCTTCGCCGCCGTGCGGATGGCCCACCTCGGTCCGGAGGCCCCCGGCGGGATCCAGCAGACCTGGAGCGGCCAGTGGACCAGGGGAGCGGGCACCGAGTACGACGTGATCACCGGCGCCAGGGTCAAGAAGATCCAGGGTGGCAAGGTCCGGCACTTCAAGGCGGGCGAACTCGCCGCGGTGAAGCTCGAACTGGGCGCCGCGGCCCCCGGCAAGACCGGCGGGGTGTCCCCCCTGGCCATGCTGCCCGACGACTTCGGGTTCGGCGGCCTGGTCGAGCAGAAGCTGCCCGGTTCCCGCACGCTGTACCTGTCGACGTCGGAGAAGGCCCGGTGGACCTTCGACTTCGAGCAGCGCGCGGGCAAGGACGCGCACGGCCTCCCCGTCGTCGACGCCTTCTACACGCTGGGCGAGCCGCAGGCCTTCAAGGCCGGCAAGAAGTACACCAAGAGGTTCAACACGGCCGTCTTCGGCCCGCGCCTGAACGCGGACGACGGCCTCTTCCGGGACGGCAACACCGTCTACGGCCTCCTGCCGCTGTTCGCCGACGGCAAGGGCAACGCCGGATTCTCGGACTTCACCTCGGTCACCACCAGCCTCTACCGCAACGGCAAGAAGATCGGCACGAACAGCGACCCGCTGTTCGGCGAGGGCGAGTTCGAGGTTCCGTCCGGTGACGCCTCCTACAAGCTGACCACCTCGGTCAAGCGCAGTGCCAAGGTCGCCGCCGCCTCCACCCGCATCGACGCGAGCTGGACCTTCCGCTCCAAGAAGACCACCGGCCTCACGCAGCTGCCCGCCTCCACGGTCCGCTTCCAGGCGGCCACCGGGCTGGACAGCAAGGTCCCGGCCGGCAAGAAGGCCACCTTCCCCGTCACCGTCGAGGGCGCCGCCCAGGGCAAGAACCTCAAGTCGCTCTCGGTGTACGTCTCCTACGACTACGGCAAGACCTGGAAGAAGACCGACGTCAAGAAGGGGAAGATCACCGTCAGGAACCCGGCGAAGGGGAAGGCGATCTCCTTCCACGCCAAGATCACCGACAAGAAGGGCAACAAGTCGACGCTCTCGGTCTACAACGCCTACTACGGCAAGTGAGCCACCGGTCCACCGACCCGGAGCGCTGAGCGGGGGCCCGCCGGAAAGCACGACGTCCGGCGGGCCCTCCGCCCGTCCGCGCCCGGTGGCCGCCCGTCCCCAGGCGGACGGCGCCGAGCCGCGATCGAGCCCAGCAGGTGCCGCAGCGCCGGCCGGGGCCGCCGGCCGCGCGGCACCGGCTTCCTCCCGGACCGCCCCGGCCGCACCAGATGCGTGAGGTGGGCGTGCTCGGCGTCGGTCAGGCGCAGGGCGCGCGCGATCGCGTCCAGCACCTCCGCTGGCACGTTCCGCCCGTTGCCCTGCTCCGGGCGCGTGCAGTACGCCACGGACACCCCGGCGAGCTGCGCCGGTTCCTCGCGGCGCGGCCCCGGCACCCGGAGGTGCCGCCCGAAGTCCGGCAGCCCCACGTCCCGGGGCTTCAGCCGGGCCCGCCGGGTGCGCGGGAACTCGCTGGGTTCCGCGCGCCGGTCCAGGCCGCCGCCCCCGTCGGCCCCGGTGACGGCCGGGCCGGTCCGCTGCTCGTCCGTGGCACCGGTTTCCCGGTCGTACGCACGGCAGCCTGTCCCTGCCGGTGGTACGCACGGCCGACGTACGCAGGACCGTGGTCCGGGTGATTTCCGGCTGCCGGGGCAGGTTGGAGGACGCGCCCGGCCGGACGGCAGGCAGCCGGGCGTACGACTATCCCGAGGAGAACCCTGGTATGACCACTGTCGCCGCGTACGCCGCACCCGCCGCCAAGGCTCCGCTGGAGCGGACGACCATCGAGCGGCGCGCGGTCGGCGCGCACGACGTCCTGATCGACATCGAGTTCGCCGGCATCTGCCACTCCGACATCCACCAGGCCCGCGAGGGCTGGGGCGAGGCGATCTTCCCGATGGTCCCGGGCCACGAGATCACGGGAGTGGTGTCCGAGGTCGGATCCGGCGTCACCCGGTTCCGGGTCGGCGACCGCGTGGGGGTCGGCTGCATGGTCGACTCCTGCCGCACGTGCGACAACTGCCGGGCCGGTCTGGAGCAGTACTGCCTGGACGGCGCCACGATGACCTACAACGGCATCGGCCGGGACGGCGAGCCGACCTACGGCGGCTACGCGCAGAAGATCGTCGTCGACGAGAACTACGTCCTGCGCGTCCCCGAGGGCCTGGCCCTCGACGAGGCCGCGCCGCTGCTGTGCGCGGGCATCACCACGTACTCCCCGCTGCGGCACTGGAACGCGGGCCCCGGCAAGAAGGTCGCGGTCGTCGGACTCGGCGGTCTCGGCCACCTGGCCGTGAAGATCGCGCACGCGATGGGCGCCGAGGTGACGGTGCTGTCGCAGTCCCTGCGCAAGAAGGACGACGGCCTGAAGCTGGGCGCCGACCACTACTACGCCACCGCCGACCCGGCCACCTTCGAGCGGCTCAGGGGCGTCTTCGACCTGATCGTCTCCACGGTCTCCGCCCCGCTGGACCTCGACGCGTACCTGTCGCTGCTGCGGACGGACGGCGCCCTGGTGAACGTGGGCGCCCCGGAGGAGCCCGTCTCCCTGAGCCTCTTCTCGGTGATCGGCGGACGCAGGACCCTCGCGGGATCGAGCATCGGCGGCATCCGGGAGACCCAGGAGATGCTGGACTTCTGCGCCGGGCACGGCATCGGGGCGGAGATCGAGCTGATCGGCGCGAGCGAGATCAACGAGGCCTACGAGCGGGTCCTCGACAGCGACGTCCGCTACCGCTTCGTCATCGACACGGCGACGATCTGAGGCCGTGTCCGGCACGGCGACGACCCGAGGCCGTGCCGGAGCCCGCCGCCCGCCGCCGTCCCCGTGAGACCGGCGGCGGGCGGCGGGCCCGCCGGCTCAGTGCGGCAGGGTCGCCGGGCTGCCGCCGTTCGCCTCGTAGCCCGCGACCGCCAGGGCCCGGTGGACCGCGAACTCCGCGGCCGGGTCGGCGGACAGGGTCCAGGGGAGCGCACCGACGTGGCCGTCGACGTGCACCAGCTGGCTCATGGCCTCCGCCCAGCGCTCGGAACGGACCAGGAAGAAGACCAGCAGGTGCCGGACGTGCGCCGTCATCGGGTCGTCGGGGCGGGCCGAGTGCACCGCGTGCAGCGCGCCGTGGATCGCCCGGGTGACGACCTCGCTCCGGTAGAAGCCGGCGACCAGGTTCACCTCGGGGAGGTGCTCGAACACCGCGAAGAGCGGCATCGCGGCGAGCAGGGACCCCTGGGGCGCCCGGGCCGCCGCGGCCTCCGCGAACGCGTACGCCTCCTGCCGCGAGCCGTGCCACTTCTCGCACCAGTAGTGCAGCGCGGCCAGGTGGGCCCCCATGTGGTGCGGGGCGCGGTCCAGGATCTTCAGCCAGACCTGCTCGAAGTCCTTCTGGGAGTAGCCGAGCCCACGGGCCACCGAGAGCTCCACGATGTACGGGACCGGGTCGCCGGGGGCCAGCAGCGCCGCCTCGCCGCAGGCCTCCCTCGCCTCCTCCATGATGATCCGGAACTCGTCCGACCCGGGCGAGGCCGTGCGCCACGCCTGCTGCACCAGGAACTCGGCGTGCACCGCCGCTCCCCCCGCGTCCTTGGGGGCCTCGGTCCGCCAGACCCGCAGCCACTGCCCGCCCGGCGCCTCGCCCGCCCCGCCGGGCCGCTGCTGCAGCTCCAGCGAGGCGGCGCCCGCGAAGGCCTGCACGCGCTGCCAGCGCAGCTCGCCCTTCGCGTCCGTGCCGGCCAGCAGCTGCCGTGCCGCACGGTAGTCCTGGGTGCGCTGCACCAGGTCCAGGACGTCCAGCAGGTCCTGGTCGGGGCCGGGCATGCGGACGTCCAGCTCCTCCTCGCGGACGAAGCCGTAGTTCGCCGGGTCCGCGGCGTCCGGGTGGTCGGGCGGGACCAGTCCGACCGCGCCGCGCCGGCGCCTGAGGAAGGACGACATCACGACGCCGAGCATGACGAACGCGATCAGGACCCACAGAATCTCCATGCCACCAGCGAACCAGACCGCGGCGCCCCATGGCCAACCCGGGGACCGGTTCCGTGGGGAACCCCGGCCCCCGGGCCCTCCGCACGGCTCCGGCGCACGGGTCCGACGGGCTCACCAGGGGGCCGGCGGCCCGTGGTCCGCCGTCCGGGCCGCCCGCCCACTACCCTCGGGGCTCATGAGCGACAGGCACATCAGTCAGCACTTCGAGACGCTCGCGATCCACGCGGGCAACACCGCCGACCCCCTGACGGGCGCGGTCGTCCCGCCGATCTACCAGGTCTCCACCTACAAGCAGGACGGCGTCGGCGGCCTGCGCGGCGGCTACGAGTACAGCCGCAGCGCCAATCCGACCAGAACCGCGCTGGAGGAGAACCTCGCCGCCCTGGAGGGCGGCCGCCGCGGTCTCGCGTTCGCGTCCGGACTGGCGGCCGAGGACTGCCTGCTGCGGGCGCTGCTCGCCCCCGGCGACCACGTGGTGATCCCGAACGACGCGTACGGCGGCACGTTCCGCCTCTTCGCGAAGGTCGTCGCCCGCTGGGGCGTGGAGTGGTCGGTGGCCGACACCTCCGACCCGGCCGCGGTGCGGGCCGCCCTCACCCCGAAGACCAAGGTCATCTGGGTGGAGACCCCCTCCAACCCGCTGCTCGGCATCACCGACGTCGCCGCCGTCGCCCAGGTCGCCCGGGACGCGGGCGCCCGCCTGGTCGTCGACAACACCTTCGCCACGCCCTACCTCCAGCAGCCGCTGCTGCTCGGCGCGGACGTCGTCGTGCACTCCCTGACCAAGTACATGGGCGGCCACTCGGACGTCGTCGGCGGCGCCCTGGTCACCGCCGACGCGGAGCTGGGCGAGGAGCTCGCCTTCCACCAGAACGCGATGGGCGCGGTCGCCGGACCCTTCGACTCCTGGCTGGTGCTGCGCGGCACCAAGACGCTCCCGGTCCGCATGGACCGGCACAGCGAGAACGCGACCAGGGTCGCCGACATGCTCACCCGCCACCCGCGGGTGACGGGCGTCCTGTACCCGGGGCTGCCGGACCACCCCGGTCACGAGGTCGCCGCCAAGCAGATGCGGGCGTTCGGCGGCATGGTCTCCTTCCGCGTCGAGGGCGGTGAGGAGGCGGCCGTCGAGGTCTGCAACCGGACCGAGGTGTTCACCCTCGGGGAGTCCCTGGGCGGCGTCGAGTCGCTGATCGAGCACCCCGGCCGCATGACGCACGCGTCGGCGGCGGGTTCCGCCCTCGAGGTCCCCGCCGACCTGGTGCGGCTCTCCGTCGGCATCGAGAACGTCGACGACCTGCTCGACGACCTCCAGCAGGCGCTCGGGAAGTGAGGACCGCGAGCCGGCGCGCGCCGGGCCGGCTCACCAGCCCGTCAGGGGTGGAGTCGTCCTCGACGGCGGCTCCACCCAGGGACGGGCCGTCAGCGCCCACACCGTGAACGCCACGGCCGCCGCGAGCACCAGCAGCCACACCGCGCGGCGGGCCCGCGCCCTGCGCCGCAGGACGCGGGCACCGCGGCGCGCGGCCTTCGCGTGCAGGTCGGGCGGGACCGCGGGCGGCGACCGCTCCAGCAGCCGCCGCACGGTCTCCTCGCGGTCCGTCCGGGTCATTGCCGCCCCCCGCCGTGGTCGCCGTCACCGGGATCCGCCCGCACGACCGGCCTCATGACGGCACCGCCCCGGCGCCCCCCGCCACCGGAGCCGGTTTCCGGGACGGGCCCAGGAGGATCGCCGTCGCACGGTGGCAGATCGCCCGCACCCGGTCCGCGGACAGGCCGAGCAGGGCCGCCGTCCGTTCCTCGGCGACGCCCTCGTGGAGCCGCAGGACCAGGACCAGGCGCTCCTGCGGGGTGAGCCGGGCCAGCGGGCCGTGCGGACGGGGACGGGAGCGGAACGGGCCGCCGTGCCGGTGCCAGGCGCCGTGCGCGAAGCGGGTCGCCAGGCACCGGAGGGTGAGGTCGTAGGGGTCGTCGCCGCGCACGCGGTCCCAGGAGGCGTAGGTGTGGGCCAGCGCCCGGACCAGCAGGCGCCGCGCCCGCGGGTTGTCGTCCGGCGCCTCCGCGGTGAGCAGCGTCGCGGTGTGCAGCAGCCGGCCGCCCGCGCCCGCGACGTACGCCTCGAACTCGCGGGCCCGGCACGGATCCCGGGACGTCCGCCGTGGTCGCAACCGAGCCTCCCGCCGCCCTGAACGAGCCGTCCCGGCCGCGTACGGCGGGACCCGGTTCTCATATGAGGCCAGGGCGCGCCCCGCGGTCAAGAGCCGCGCACACCCGGAGCCGGACCGTCCCCGCGTGCGGCGGCGCCCCGGCGCGCGACGGGGGCCCGGGACGGGTCAGGAGGCCGGCTGCCCCTCCGCGCCCGCCGGCCCGCCCTGCACGGACATCCGCGTGGACAGCGCGCCGTTGAAGCGCGTCAGGAGGGCGCAGAACGCCTCGCGCTCCTCCGGTTCCCAGTCGTGGGTCAGCTCGGCCATCAACGCGCGCCGCGAGGCGCGGACTTCCTCCAGCCGCGCCTGTCCGCGCGGGGACAGCTGGAGCACGACCGCGCGTCCGTCCTCGGGGTGCGAAGTCCGCTTGACCAGGCCGGTGTCCACGAGCGGGGCCACCTGCCGGGTGACCGTCGAGGAGTCGATGCCCATGCTCGCGGCGAGCGCCTTGACGCCCATCGGGCCTTCCCTGTCGAGGCGGTTGAGCAGCAGGTAGGCGGCGCGGTCCATGGAGTTGCGCACCTGGCCGACCCCGCCGAGCCGCGTCTGTTCGGCGCGGCGGGCGAACAGCGCCACCTCGTGCTGCAGCGCGTCCAGAAGACCGCTGTCACCGACGGCAGTTGAGTCTGTCGTCATGTCCATCGACGTGTCAGGTGGTGTGGGCATGGCCGGGGGCTCACTTCGTGGAGGGCTGTTTGTGTGGGGGACAAGGGTACGCGCCCGGAGGGCCGGCCGCGCGGGCGCTGCGCGAAGCGGGGGCCGCGGGCCGGTCGCCGCGGTCACGGACGCGGGGGACTGCGATGCTGGAGGCATGAACGGCACGGCCGGATCCTCGCGGGCCGTCACCCTCGACGACGTGCGCGGCGCCCGGAAGACGCTCTCGGGGGTGGCGCGGGTGACCGCGATGGAGGGCAGCAGGTACCTGTCCCGGCGGGTGGGCGCGCCGGTGCACCTCAAGTGCGAGAACCTGCAGCGCACGGGGTCGTTCAAGCTGCGCGGCGCGTACGTCCGGATCGCCGGGCTGCGGCCCGGGGAGCGGGCCGCCGGCGTCGTCGCGGCGAGCGCCGGGAACCACGCGCAGGGGGTCGCGCTGGCCGCGTCGCTGCTGGGGGTGCGTGCCACGGTCTTCATGCCGAAGGGCGCCCCGCTGCCGAAGGTCGGCGCGACCCGGGAGTACGGCGCCGAGGTGCGGCTGCGGGGCCGGGTGGTGGACGAGTCGCTGGCCGCCGCGCGGGAGTACGCGCACGACACGGGGGCGGTGCTCATCCACCCCTTCGACCACCCGGACGTCGTCGCGGGCCAGGGGACGGTGGGCCTGGAGATCCTGGAGCAGTGCCCCGAGGTGCGGACGATCGTCGTGGGCATGGGCGGGGGCGGGCTGGCCGCCGGCATCGCGGTCGCGGTGAAGGCGCTGCGGCCGGAGGTGCGGATCGTCGGGGTGCAGGCGGCGGGCGCGGCGGCGTATCCGCCCTCGCTGGCGGCCGGGCGGCCGGTCCCGTTGCGGAACCCGTCGACGATGGCCGACGGCATCAGGGTGGGGCGGCCCGGTGACGTGCCGTTCGGGATCGTCGGCGAGCTGGTGGACGAGGTGCGCACCGTCACGGAGGACGAGCTGTCCACGGCGCTGCTGCTGTGCCTGGAGCGGGCCAAGCTGGTCGTCGAGCCGGCCGGGGCGAGTCCGGTCGCGGCGCTGCTGAGCCGTCCCGACGGCTTCGACGGGCCGGTCGTGGCGGTGCTGTCCGGGGGCAACGTCGACCCGCTGCTGCTGGAGCGCGTGCTGCGGCACGGCATGGTCGCGCAGGGCCGCTACCTGGCCGTCCGGCTGCGCCTGACGGACCGGCCGGGTGCCCTCGCGGCGCTCCTCGGGGCGTTGTCCGCGGTCGACGCCAACGTCCTCGACGTGAGCCACGTGCGGACCGACCCGCGGCTCGGGCTCGCGGAGGCGGAGGTCGAGCTGCGCCTGGAGACCGAGGGACCGGCGCACTGCGCCGAGGTCGAGCGGGCCCTGCGCGACGCCGGTTACACGGTGCTGGACTGACAGTGAGGATGTGTGGTGGCTTCTCCGGGTGGGTCTGACTCATGGACTGACCGACGCCGTCTGGCTGTCCTCAAGGGGATTCGTC
>NZ_JBVITR010000078.1:0-22504 GCF_055574875.1 Streptomyces sp. NPDC034670 | reverse complement strand
CGTGCGAGCACCGCGTCCAGGGCGGAGGCGAACACCGGGAAACGGGCGGCCAGTTCGCGGCCCATGCCGAGCCGCTGACCACCCTGCCCGGAGAACAGCAGGGCGAGCCTGGGCCGGCCGGTGACGTGTCCGGACAGGGTGCCGGCGCCGGTGAGGCCGGTGAGGTGGTCGGCTCGGGCGTCGCGGTCGTCCGCGGTGGTGACCACGGCGGCGCGGTGGTCGAGGGCGGCGCGGGTGACGGCGAGGGAGTAGGCCACGTCCAGGGGGCGCAGGCCGGGGTCGCGGGCGAGCAGGTCGCGCAGGCGGTCCGCCTGGTCGCGCAGGGCGGCGGGGCCTGCGGCGGACAGCAGCCAGGGCAGCGCGCCCGGGGTCCGCGCGGGCTCCTCCGGGATCGCCTGGGGCGCGGGCGGTGCCTGTTCGAGGACGACGTGGGCGTTGGTGCCGGTGACGCCGAAGGAGGACACGCCGGCGCGGCGCGGCCGGCCGGTGTCGGGCCAGGGACGTTCGGCGGAGAGGACTTCGACGGCGCCGGTGGTCCAGTCGACGAGCCGGGTCGGGGTGTCGGCGTGCAGGGTGCGGGGGGCGACGCCGTGCCGCATGGCCATCACGGTCTTGATGACGCCGGCGACGCCGGAGGCGGCCTGCGCGTGCCCGAAGTTGGACTTCACCGACCCGAGCAGCAGGGGTCGTTCGCGGTCCTGGCCGTAGGTGGCGAGGAGGCTCTGCGCCTCGATGGGGTCGCCGAGCGGCGTGCCGGTGCCGTGCGCCTCCACCACGTCGATGTCGGCGGGGGTGAGGCGGGCGGCGGCGAGGGCGGCACGGATGACGCGTTGCTGGGCGGGGCCGTTGGGCGCGGTGAAGCCGTTGGACGCGCCGTCCTGGTTGACGGCGGAGCCGCGGACGACGGCGAGAACCGGGTGTCCGTCGCGCAGCGCGTCGGACAGCCGTTCCAGCAGCAGTACGCCGACGCCCTCGGCCCAGCCCGTGCCGTCGGCGCCGTCGGCGAACGCCTTGCAGCGGCCGTCGCGGGCCAGGCCGCCCTGCCGGCTGAACTCGACGAGCGGTCCGGGGGTCGCCATGACGTTGGCGCCGCCCGCGAGCGCGAGCGTGCACTCGCCGGCGCGCAGCGCCTGGGCGGCCAGGTGCAGCGCGACCAGGGAGGACGAACAGGCGGTGTCGACGGTGAGGGAGGGGCCCTCCAGGCCGAGGACGTAGGAGAGCCGGCCGGACAGGGCGCCGGCGGCGATGCCGGTGCCGACCTCGCCGTCCGCGTCGTCGAGGGAACGCAGCACCAGGTGGGCGTAGTCCTGCCCGTTGGTCCCCATGAAGACGCCGGTGCGGCTGCCGCGCAGCCGGGTGGCGTCGATGCCGGCGCGTTCGACGGCCTCCCAGGACGTCTCCAGCAGGAGCCGCTGCTGCGGGTCCAGCCGCAGTGCCTCGCGCGGCGAGATCCCGAAGAACCCGGCGTCGAAGTCGGCGACGCCGTCGAGGAACCCGCCGCGGGCGCTCAGTTCGTTGCCGCGCTCGTCGGCACCGGCGGCACGCAGCGCGCCGAGGTCCCAGCCGCGGTCGGCGGGCAGCTCGGACAGGGCGTCGATGCCGTCGGCGACCAGCCGCCACAGGTCCTCGGGGGAGCGGACCCCGCCGGGGTAGCGGCAGCCCATGCCGATGACGGCGACCGGTTCGCCGGCTGCGGCGACCAGTCGCCGGTTCTTCCTGCGCAGGCGTTCGACGTCCTTCATCGCGGCCCGCAGGGCCTGGACGACCTGCTCGTCGGGCGTCGTGGTCATGGCTGGCTCCGTCACTGGGCGGACACGTCGGTGTCGTCGGCGTCGTCGTCCGTGTCGTCGTGGGGGCTGTCGGGGTCGTGGCCCCGGAGGGCGGCGCGGACGAGGTCGTCCAGGGCCATGGCGTCGATGTCGGCGGCCGGTCCGGCGTCGGGGGCCGGGTCCGTGGTGTCCGTCCCGGCGAGGGCGAGGAGGTCGTCGAGGAGGCCCGCCTCGCGCAGCCGGGACACCGGCAGCGCGGCGAGCACCGACCGGATCCGGGCGTCCTCGGGGGCGTCCTCGGCCGGTGCGGGTGCGGGCTGCCGGGACTGTTCGGGCGCGAGCCGCCCGGTGAGGTGCTCGGCGAGGGCCAGCGGGGTCGGGTGGTCGAAGACCAGCGTGGCGGCGAGGGACAGACCGGTGGCGGCGGTCAACTGGTTGCGCAGCTCGACGGCGCCGAGGGAGTCGACGCCCAGGTCCCGGAAGAGGCGTTCGGCGCCGACGGCGTCCGCGTCGCGGTAGCCGAGCACCTGCGCGGTCCGGGCCCGTACGACGTCGAGCACGGCCTCGGTGCGGCGGGCGGTGGGCAGTTCCCGGAGCCGGGCGGGGAGAGGACCGTCCGGCTGCGGCCTGCCGTCACCGGACGGCCGGCCCGGCGATCCGACGGCCGCCGTGCGGTCGAACGCCCCGTCGACGACCTTCGCCACCAGTGCCGTCGGCCGGGGCTCGGCCACCAGCCGGCACAGCATCTCGGTGGCCCGTTCGGGATCCATGGGAGCGACCCCGGCCCGCCGCGCGGCGGCCCCGGCGGCGCTCGCACCGGCCATGCCTCCGCCGCCCCACACGCCCCAGGCGATGGACGTCGCGGCCAGTCCCTCGGCGCGGCGCCGTTCGGCGAGGGCGTCGAGGACGGCGTTGGCGGCGGCGTAGTTCGCCTGGCCGGGGTTGCCGACGACGGCGGTCGCGGAGGAGAACAACGCGAACACCTCCAGGTCCGCGTCCCGCGTCAGTTCGTCGAGCAGCAGCGCGGAGGCGGCCTTGGCGCGGAACACCGTCCCGAACCGCTCGGGGGTGAGCCGGTCCAGGACGCCGTCGTCGACGACTCCGGCGGTGTGCACGACGGCGGTCAGCGGCAGCTCGGCCGGGATCGCGGCGAGCAGCGCGCTCAGCTGCTCCCGGTCGGCCACGTCACAGGCGGCCAGGGTGACGCGGGTGCCGAGGGCCGTCAGCTCGTCGCGCAGGGCCGTGACGCCGGGGGCGTCGGGCCCCCGCCGCCCGGCGAGGACGAGGTGCGGTGCCCCGGCGCGGGCGAGCCGGCGGGCGACGTGCGCGGCGAGGGCGCCGGTGCCGCCGGTGACGAGGGTGGTGCCCGTGGGCTGCCAGGTGGCGGGGGCGTCGGTGGCTGCGCCGTCGGACGCCGTGCGGGCGGGCGCCGGGACGACCCGGCGGCCGAAGACGGTTCCGGCGCGGACGGCCACCTGCCGCTCCCCGCCGTTTCCGGCGAGGAGCCCGGCGAGCGCGGTCACGTCACGCACGCCCGGCGCACCGGGCGGCAGGTCGATCACACCGCCCCACCGGTCCGGGTACTCCAGCGCGGCCACCCGTCCCAGGCCCCAGACACCGGCCTGCAGCGGTGCCGTCACGGCGTCCGCCGCACCCACGGACACGGCACCCCGGGTGACGTTCCACAGTGGAGCGGCGAGGCCCGCGTCGCCGAGCGCCTGGAGGAGGGCGGCCGTGGCCGCCGTTCCGGCGGGCACCCCGGCGTCGGTCGGGCGTTCGTCGAGCGGCAGCAGCGACAGCACCCCGGCGAAGGCGTCGCCGGACTCCTCGATCCGCAGGGCGAGCTCGGCGCGCTCGTACGTGCCCGCCCGCAGCCGCACCACGCCGGGGCCGAACCCGTCGAGCACCGCGTCCGTCCACGCCTCGTCCGCACCGGCCCCCGGAAGCACCGCGAGCCAGGTCCCGGCGGGCCGGCCGGCCGGGGCGCCGGACAGCGGCTGCCACGTCACACGGTGCCGCCACCCGTCCATCTCCGCCTCGCGGTCGCGTCGGCGTCGCCAGTCGACGAGCGCGGGCAGCACCTTGGCCAGGGCGTCGTCGTCCACGTCGAGCCGGGCGCCGAGCGTGGTGAGGTCCTCGTCCGCGAGCCCCGCCAGGGGATCACCCCCCGTGCTCGTCACGGCGGGCGCGGCCGGGCGGTCGGGCCAGAAGCGCTCGTTCTGGAACGGGTACGTCGGCAGATCCACGCGCCGCGCCCCGCTCCCGGCGAAGTAGGCCTCCCAGTCCACGTCGAGCCCGGCCAGCCGCAGCCGTGCCACGGCGCGGCCCAGCGCGTCCGGCTCGCGCCGCTCCCGGTGCAGCAGGGGCACGGCCAGGGCGGAGCCGGCGTGCCCGGCGGCGGCCATGCCGAGCAGCACACCGCCCGGTCCGACCTCCACCAGCACTGATACCCGTCGCTCCGCCAGGGTGCGTACGGCGTCGGAGAAGCGGACCGCTTCGCGGACGTGCCGCACCCAGTACTCGGCCGTGCCGAGTTCGTCGCCGGCGAGGGTTCCCGTCAGGCCGGACACGACGGGCAGGACGGGTGCGCGTCCGGTCAGGCCACGCAGCGCCTGCCGGAACTCCTCCAGCATCGGTTCCATCAGCGGGGAGTGGAAGGCGTGGCTCACCCGCAGCCGGTTCGTGCGGCGACCCGCCTGCGCGAAGTGGGCGCCGATGCGCAACACTTCGGTCTCGTCCCCGGACACGACCACGGCGTCGGGCCCGTTGACGGCGGCCAGCGACACCCGCTCGCCCAGCAGTGGCCGCACCTCGTCCTCCGTCGCCTCCACGGCCGCCATGGCGCCGCCTTCCGGCAGTCGCTCCATGAGGCGGGCGCGGGCGGCGACGAGCCGGCAGGCGTCGGCGAGCGGCAGCGCGCCCGCGACGTGGGCGGCGGCGATCTCGCCGACGGAGTGCCCGACGACGTAGTCCGGAACGATCCCCCACGACTCCAGCAGCCGGAACAGCGCCACCTCGACGGCGAACAGCGCGGGCTGCGCACTGCCCGTGCGGTCCAGGGCGGCCGCGTCCTCACCCCACATCACCTCGCGCAGGTCGGGGCCGAGGTGGCCGAGCACCTCGTCGAACGCGGCGGCGAACGCCGGGAACGCCTCGTACAGTTCGCGGCCCATGCCGAGGCGCTGGCTGCCCTGCCCGGGGAACAGGAACGCGGTCCGGCCCGGGCGCGGCGCGTCCGCGCGGAGTACGGCGGGGACCGTGGCTCCGTCGTCCGCGAGGGCCGCGAGGCCGGCGGTGAGTTCGTCCCGGCCGGTGACGGTCAGCGCGGCACGGTGCTCGAAGAGGGCGCGGCCGGTGGCCAGCGAGTACGCCAGGTCGGCGACGCGCGTCCCCGGGTCCGCCGTGACCCGGTCGAGGAGGCGGCGGGCCTGGTCGCGCAGTGCGGCGGGGGTACGGGCGGACAGCACGACGGGCAGCGGGTGCCGTGCGTCGGGCCGACCGGGTTCCGGTGCGACGGGGGCGACGCCGGCCGGGGGCTGTTCGAGGACGACGTGGGCGTTGGTGCCGCTGGCACCGAACGAGGAGACGCCCGCGCGGCGCGGCCGGCCGGTGTCCGGCCAGTCCGTCGCCCCGGTGAGCAGGCGGAGGGCACCGGAGGACCAGTCGACGTGCGGGGACGGGGTGTCGGCGTGCAGGGTCCTCGGCAGCACGCCGTGGCGCATCGCCAGGACCGTCTTGATGACGCCGGCGACACCGGACGCGGCCTGGCTGTGGCCGATGTTGGACTTCACCGACCCGAGCAGCAGCGGCCGTTCACGGTCCTGGCCGTAGGCGGCGAGCAGGGCCTGCGCCTCGATCGGGTCGCCGAGGCGGGTGCCGGTGCCGTGCGCCTCGACGGCGTCGACGTCGGCGGGCGTGAGGCCCGCGTCGGCCAGGGCCCGGCGGATGACGCGCTGCTGGGCCGGACCGTTCGGGGCGGTCAGCCCGTTGGAGGCACCGTCCTGGTTGATCGCCGTGCCCCGCACGACGGCCAGCACCGGATGCCCCTGCCGCACGGCGTCGGACAGCCGTTCCACGACGAGCATGCCCACGCCCTCGGCCCAGCCGGTGCCGTCGGCGTCGGCGGAGAAGGCCTTGCAGCGGCCGTCGGCGGACAGCGCGCCCTGGGCGGTGAACTCGACGAACCCGACCGGCGTCGACATGACCGTCACGCCGCCGGCCAGCGCCACCTCGCACTCCCCCGCCCGCAGCGCCCGCACGGCGAGGTGCAGCGCGACCAGCGAGGAGGAGCAGGCGGTGTCCACGGAGACGGTCGGCCCCTGGAGGCCGAGGGTGTAGGCGACCCGGCCGGACAGCAGGCTGCCGGACTGGGCGGTCTCCCAGCGGCCGAGGTCGTCGGGCAGCCGGTAGTCGCCGCTCGTGCCGCCGACGAACACCCCGGCGTCCGTGCCGCGCAGCGCGGTCGGGTCGATACCGGCCCGCTCCAGGGCCTCCCAGGACGCCTCCAGCACGAGGCGCTGCTGCGGGTCCATCACCAGGGCCTCGTTGGGCGAGATGCCGAAGAAGCCGGGGTCGAAGTCGGCGGCGCCGTCGAGGAAGCCGCCGCGCCGGGTGACGCTGCCGCCGGGGCCGCCGGACATCAGCCGGTCGAAGTCCCAGCCCCGGTCGAGCGGCATGTCACCGGTCGCGTCGACACCGGCGACGACGAGGTCCCACAGCTCCTCCGGGGTGCGCACGCCGCCGGGATAGCGGCAGCTCATGCCGACGATGACGATCGGGTCGCCGGTCGCGGCGGAATGTGCGGCGGTCGCCGCGAGGGGCGCCGGGGTGCCGTCGTCGAGGAGCTCGTTCAGCAGGTGCCGGGCGAGTTCCTCGGGCGTGGGGTGGTCGAAGACGGCGGTGGCGGCGACGGTGAGGCCGGTGGCGCGGGCGAGCCGGTCGCGCAGGTCGACCGCGGCCAGCGAGTCGAAGCCGAGGTCGCGGAACGGCCGGTCGGCCTCGATGGCGTCGGTGCCGTGCGCGGCGTCCGTGCCGTGCGCGGCGTGGCCGAGGACGAGGGCGCTCTCCTCCCGGACGAGGGTGAGGAGCACGCCGAGGCGTTCGGTCTCGGGGAGTGCGCGCAGTTCGGTGCGCAGACCGGCTGCCGGGCCGGGGTCCGTGGACCGCTCGGCCGCGGCCGTGAGGGCGTCGCGGGCCTCGGGCAGTTCGGCGAAGAGCGCGGCGGAGGCGCCGCTCGCCGTGTGCGCGGGGGCGAAGGCCGCCCAGTCCACGTCGGCGGCGGTCACCGACGGCAGGCCGAGGCCCACGGCGCGGTCGAGGAGCGCGAGCGCGGCCTCCGTGTCGAGTGCGGGCACACCGCTCAGCCGCAGGTGTCCGGCGAGGGACGGTTCCACCGTGTCGGCCCAGGCGCCCCAGGAGACGGCCACGGCGGCCAGTCCGCGCGCCCGGCGCCGCTCGGCGACGGCCGCCACGGCCGCAGCAGCGGCGGCCTCGGCCGCCCGGCCCCGCGCGCCCCAGGTCGCGGCAACCGACCCGAACAGCACGAACGCGTCCAGTGGCCGTTCGGCGAGGAGTTCGTCGAGGGCGAGCACCCCGGCGAGGGCGGCGCCGAGGGTGTCCCCGTTCCCCACGTCGCCAACCGGCTCGGCGGGCTCCTCGGCGTGGACGACGGCGGTCAGTTCGTCACCGTCCAGCGTCGCCAGCAGGTCGGCGAGGGCTGTGCGGTCGGAGATGTCGCAGGCCTGCACGGTGACGGGGGCGGCCTCGCCGGTGAGCCCGGCGAGCACCCGGTCCGCGGTGTCCGGCGCGGGCGCACGCCCCGCCAGCACGACGTGCTCGGCACCGCCGCCGGCCGCCCGGCGGGCCACCGCGACGCCCGTCCCGCCCGTGCCGACGACCAGCACGGTGCCGCGCGGCGTCCAGTCGGCCCCGTCCGGGGCGGGCCGTGCGCGGACGATCCGGCGGGCCAGGGCTCCCCCGCCCCGCAGGGCCAGTTCGGTCTCGGCCGCGGGCCTGCGGCGCGCCGCGAGGGCGAGCAGCGCGCCCAGCCGTCCGTCGGGGGCCTCGGCGAGGTCGAGCACGCCGCCCCACCTGTCCGGTGCGTCGAGGGCGGTCACCCGTGCGGCGCCCCACACCGCCGCCGACGCGAGGTCCGGCGCGGGATCGTCGGGCCCGGCGGCGACACCGCGGTGCGTCACGCACCACAGCCGTGCCGTGACACCGGCCCGCTCCAGCGCGTCCGACAATCCGCCGGGCCCGTCCGCCCGCACCGCGCCGGGCAGCGCGAGCACTCCGGCGAACCCGGCCGGTCCGGCGTCCGGGACGTTCTCGGCCGAGTCCGTCCGCGACACCCGGTCCGCGCCGAGAGCGGCCACCGCGGCCTCGGCCCACGGCTCGTCCTCCGGAGCGGCCAGCAGCAGCCAACGGCCCGGTTCGGCCGTCCCGGGCAACGGCACCGGCACCCACGTCGCGCGGTACAACCGGTCGTCCACGGCGACCCGGGCGCGGCGCCGGCGTCGCCAGGCGGCCAGCGCGGCCGTCGCCTCCGCCCCCAGGTCCGTGCCCAGCGTGGCGGCGAGCGCCTCGGGGTCGGACCTCTCGACGGCCTGCCAGAACTCGGCCTCCACGGGGTCGGTCTGCGTCGCGGGCGCGGCCTCGGGCCAGTAGCGGCGCCGCTGGAAGGCGTACGTCGGCAGGTCGACGACCCGGGCGCCGGTCCCGGCGAAGAAGCCGGCCCAGTCGACCGGGACGCCCGCGACGTGCAGCGCGCCCAGCGCGGTGAGCGCGGCCACCTGCTCGTCCCGGTCCCGGCGCAGCAGCGGCACCACGGCCGCCGCTCCCTCGGAACCGTCCACCTGGGACCGTACGGCCCCGGAGAGGACGGCGTCC
The DNA here is from genome assembly GCF_055574875.1 of Streptomyces sp. NPDC034670. Classification (NCBI taxonomy): domain Bacteria; kingdom Bacillati; phylum Actinomycetota; class Actinomycetes; order Kitasatosporales; family Streptomycetaceae; genus Streptomyces; species Streptomyces sp. NPDC034670. The sequence goes on along the minus strand of NZ_JBVITR010000078.1, from coordinate 13,847 downwards.
GGGCCGATCTCCAGGAAGGTGCCGACCCCGGCGTCCCGCAGCGCCGCGACGCCGTCGGCGAACCGCACCGTCTCGCGGACGTGCCGCACCCAGTGGTCGGGGGTGCACAGTTCACCGCCGGTCGCGGGACGTCCGGTGAGGCCGGAGACGACGGTGAGCGTCGGCGGGCGGAAGCGGAGCCCTTCGACGGCCGTCCGGAAGTCGTCGAGCATCGGGTCCATGAGCGGCGAGTGGAAGGCGTGGCTGACCCGCAGGCGGGTGACGCGTGCGGCGTCGAGACGGGCGAGCGTCGCCTCCAGGGCGGTCTCCTCGCCGGACAGGACCAGCGCGTCGGGCGCGTTGACGGCAGCCACGGCGACGCCCTCGCCGAGCAGCGGCCGCACGTCCTCCTCGGTGGCCCGTACGGCGGCCATGGCGCCGCCCGCGGGCAGGGCGTCCATCAGCCGGGCGCGCGCGGCCACGAGTGCGCACGCGTCGTCCAGGTCGAGCACGCCCGCGACGTGGGCGGCGGCGATCTCGCCGACGGAGTGCCCGGCGACGTACTCGGGGGTGATCCCCCACGACTCCAGCAGCCGGAACAGCGCCACCTCGACGGCGAACAGCGCGGGCTGCGCACTGCCCGTGCGGTCCAGGGCGGCCGCGTCCTGACCCCACATCACCTCGCGCAGCGAGCGGCCCGACCCGACGTCGAGCCGAGCCAGTACGGCGTCCAGGGCGTCGGCGAACACCGGGAAGCGGCCGTACAGTTCGCGGCCCGCGCCGAGGCGTTGGCTGCCCTGGCCGGAGAAGAGCACGGCGAGCGGTCCGCGCGTGCCCCGCGCCCGGCCGCGGGCGGCCTCCGTCACTCCGCCGGGCGTGGCCAGCAGCACCGCGCGGTGCGGGAAGGCGGCGCGCGCGGTGGCGAGGGTGCGGGCCACGTCGGGCGCGGTCAGCTCCGGACGGCCCGCGGTGTGGGCGAGCAACCGGCCGACCTGGGCGTCCAGGGCGGCGGCCGTACGGGCGGAGACGATCCAGGGCCAGCACGCGGCCTGCGGCGCGGATCCCCCGGCCGACGGACGCGTGTCCGTGGCCGGCGCCTCACCTGGGGCCTGTTCGACGATGACGTGCGCGTTGGTGCCGCTCATCCCGAACGCCGACACGCCCGCCCGGTACGGCCCCGCTGTCCCGGGCCACGCGGTGGGCTCGGTGAGCAGGGCGAGGCCGCCGGGCGCCCAGCCGACGTGCGGGGACGGGGTGTCGGCGTGCAGGGTGCGGGGCAGGACGCCGTGCCGCATCGCCAGCAGCATCTTGATGACGCCGGCGACACCGGCCGCGGCCTGGGTGTGGCCGAGGTTGGACTTCACCGTGCCGAGCAGCAGGGGCCGTTCGCGGTCGGATCCGTAGGCGGCGAGCAGGGCCTGGGCCTCGATGGGGTCGCCGAGCCGGGTGCCGGTGCCGTGCGCCTCGACGGCGTGGACGTCGGCGGGGGTGAGCCCGGCGTCGGCGAGGGCGTGGCGGATGACGCGTTGCTGGGAGGGGCCGTTGGGGGCGGTGAGGCCGTTGGACGCGCCGTCCTGGTTGACGGCGGAGCCGCGGATCAGGCCGTGCACGTGGTGGCCGTTGCGGCGGGCGTCGGAGAGCCGTTCGAGGACGAGGACGCCGACGCCCTCGGACCAGGAGGTGCCGTCCGCGTCGGCGGAGAACGCCTTGCAGCGGCCGTCCGCCGCGAGCCCGCCCTGGGCGCCGAACTCCACGAAGGCGTCCGGCGCCGACATCACGGACACACCGCCCGCGAGGGCGAGTTCGCAGTCGCCGTCGCGCAGTGCGCGCGCCGCCCAGTGCAGGGCGACCAGCGAGGCCGAGCAGGCGGTGTCGACGGTGACGGCGGGGCCCTCCAGGCCGAGGACGTAGGAGAGGCGGCCGGACAGGACACTGGCGGTGTTGCCGGTGGCGGCGTAGCCCCGGACGTCGTCGGTACCGCGGCGCAGCACGGTCGCGTAGTCCTGGCCGTTGGTGCCGACGAAGACGCCGGTGGGGGTGGAGCGCAGGGCGCTCGGGTCGATGCCGGCGCGTTCCAGCGCCTCCCACGAGGTCTCCAGCAGGAGCCGTTGCTGGGGGTCCATGGCGAGGGCCTCGCGCGGGCTGATGCCGAAGAAGTCGGCGTCGAAGTCGGCGACGCCGTCCAGGAATCCGCCCGCTCCGGCCGCCAGGGCGGAGAGGTCCCAGCCGCGGTCGGCGGGGAAGGGGCCGATGGCGTCACGGCCGTCCGCGAGGAGCTGCCAGAGGTCGTCGGGGCCGGTGATCCCGCCGGGGAAGCGGCAGCCGATGCCGACGACGGCGATCGGGTCGTCCGCGAGGCCGGCGGCCCGCGGCGCGGGTGCCCCGGGCGTGGCCTCGTCCGTCCCGGCCTCGCCGAGGAGTTCGGTGAGGAGGAAGCCGGCGAGGTCCTGCGGGGTGGGGTGGTCGTAGACGAGGGAGGCGGGCAGGGTGAGGCCGGTGGCGGCGGCGATGCCGTTGCGGAGTTCGAGGGTCGTCAGCGAGTCGAAGCCGAGGTCGCGGAACGTCCGGTCGGCCTCGACGGTCCGCTGGTCGGCGTGGCCGAGGACGGCGGCGACCTGGGTGCGCAGCAGGTCGAGCAGGTGCCGCCCGCGTTCGGCGGCGGACAGCGTCGTCAACCGGGCGCGGAGGCCGCCCTCTTCGGCAGCGCGCGCGTTCTCCTGCGCGGGCGGCGGTCCCGCGAGCTCGCCGAGGAGCGCCGCGGAGGCGGGTTGCAGGCTCGCGAGGCGCGGCCAGTCGACGTCGGCCACGGTGACGGCGGTGTCGCCGTGGGCGACGGCGTCCAGCAGGGCGTCGACGGCGAGTTCGGGGTCGAGCGGGGTGAATCCGGCGCGCCGCAGCCTGCGGTCGACGCCCTCGCCGCCGGCCATGCCGGTGCCGGCCCAGGGACCCCACGCGACGGCGGTGGCGGGCCGTCCGGCGGCGCGGCGCCGGACGGCGAACGCGTCGAGCCAGGCGTTGGCGGCCGCGTAGTTGCCCTGTCCGGCGGCCCCGAGGACGCCGGCGGTGGAGGAGTACAGCACGAACGCCGTCAGCGGCAGGTCGCGGGTGAGTTCGTCGAGGTTGCGGGCGGCGGTCGCCTTGGCGCGCAGGACGGTGGTGAAGTCGGCGGGCGTGAGCGCGTCGACGACGCGGTCCTCGACGACGCCGGCCGTGTGCAGGACGGCGGTGAGCGGCGCGTCGGCGGGCAGCTCGGCCAGTACGGCGGCGAGCGCGTCCCGGTCGGCGGCGTCGCAGGCCGCGACGGTCACGCGGGCACCGAGGGCGATGAGTTCGCGGCGCAGTTCCCCGGCGCCGGGCGCGTCGGGCCCGCGGCGGCTGAGCAGCAGCAGGTGACCCGCGCCCTCCGCGGCGAGACGGCGTGCGGCGTGGGCGCCGAGGGCTCCGGTGCCGCCGGTGATGAGGACGGTGCCGTGCGGGTCGGCGAGACCGTGCGGGCGGCTCTCACCGGCCGCCGCGTCCCGGGGGCCGCGGACGAGCCGACGGACGTAGACACCGGAGTCCCGTACGGCGGTCTCGGCGTCGTCGCCCGCCAGGACGGCGCGCAGCCTGCGCGCGGTCTGCGCGTCGAGCGGGCCGGAGACGTCCGGGCGTCCGGGGGGACCGGCGGCATCGGGTGCGGCGGGGGCGCCGGAGGCAGCGGTCGGGTCCGGGAGGTCGATCAGGCCGCCCCAGCGGTCGGGGTGTTCGAGGGCGATGACGCGGCCGAGGCCCCAGACGGCGGCCTGTTCGGGGCTGACGGGCTCCGTCGGCCCGAGGACGCAGACGGCTCCCCGGGTGACGCACCGCAGCGGGGCGTCGATCCCGGCGTCGCCGAGTGCCTGGAAGGCGGTGGCGGTGAGCGCGGCGGCGTCCGGCCCGGCGAGGGCGAGCAGCGCGACCACGTCCGCGAAGTCACCGCCCGCCGCGCGCAGTTGTTCGGCGGTTTCCGCGCGGTCCCCGGTGATGGTGACGCACTCCACGTCGGTGCCGAGCGCGGCGACGGCCTCCCGCGTCCACGGGTCTGCGTCACCCCCCGCGGGCAGCAGGACCAGACGGCGGCCGGTGAGGGCGGTCGCGGCGGTGGGCCGGGACACGGGCCGCCAGACGACGCGGTGGCGCAGCGTGTCCAGCCGGGCCCGGCCGTGCCGGCGGCGGCGCCACGCGGACAGGGCGGGCGCGAGCGCGTCGGCCGTGTCGGGGTCCAGGCCGAGCTGCGCCGCGAGGGCGGCGGAGTCCTCCCGCTCGACGGCTGCCCAGAACTCGGCGTCCGCCGGGTCCCCGGCGGCCGTGAGGGCGGCGGCCCCGGGCGCCGGGGGCCAGTAGCGCTGCCGCTGGAAGGCGTACGTGGGCAGGTCCAGGTGACGGTCGGGGACGCCGACGGCGGTGAGGAAGGCGGCCCAGTCGACCCGCACACCGTGCACGTGGGCGCCGGCGAGGGCGGCGGTGAGGTGCGGGACGTCGTCCCGGTCGCGGCGCAGCAGCGGCAGTACGGCCGCCGGTGTCCCGCCGGTGTCCGGGGCGGCGTCGAGGATCGCGCGGGTCATGCCGCTGAGCACGGCGTCGGGACCGATCTCGACGAAGGTCCGCACACCGCGTCCGGTGAGGGTGCCGACGGCGTCGGAGAACCGGACCGTGTCGCGGACGTGCCGTACCCAGTGCGCGGGGTCGGCGAGCTGTTCGTCGGTGACGACCTCGCCGGTGAGCGTGGACACCAGCGGGAGTACCGCCGGGGCGGTGCCGATTCCGGCCACGGCCTCCGTGAACGCGTCCAGCACGGCGTCCGTGCGGGGCGAGTGGAAGGCCTGGCTGACGCGCAGCCGGCGCGTGCGGTGACCGCGCTCGGCGAGGGTGGCGGCGACGGCCTCGACGGCGTCCTCGTCGCCCGCGAGCACGAGCGACGCCGGGCCGTTGACGGCCGCGATCGACACCCGCTCGTCGAGCAGTGGTGTCACCACGTCCTCGGCTGCGTCCACGGACACCATCGCGCCGCCCTCGGGCAGCTCCGCCATGAGGCGGGCCCGTGCCGACACCAGGGCGCAGGCGTCGGGCAGGGTGAGGACGCCGGCGACGTGCGCGGCGGCGATCTCGCCGACGGAGTGCCCGGCGACGTAGTCGGGGGTGAGGCCCCAGGACTCGACGAGCCGGAACAGGGCCACTTCGAGGGCGAACAGGGCGGGCTGCGTGTAGCGGGTGCGGTCCAGCAGGGCGGCTTCGGGGCTGCCCTCGGCGGCGAACATGACGTCGCGCAGGGGCACGTCGAGCCCGGTGTCGAGGTGGGCGAGGGCGGCGTCCAGCGCGTCGGCGAACACCGGGAAGCGGTCGTGGAGTCCGCGGCCCGCGCCGAGGCGCTGTCCGCCCTGGCCGGTGAAGAGGAAGGCGAGCCTGCCCCGGCCGGCGCCGGGCGCGGCCGGGCGGACCACCGCCGGGTCGGGCTGTCCGTCGCGCACGGCCCGCAGGCCGCGCAGGAGCGTGTCCCGGTCGTGGGCGACGACGGCGGCGCGGCGCTCGAAAGCGGAGCGGTGCAGGGCGAGAGCGGCCGCGAGGTCCGCGACGGGCAGTGCGGGCCGGTCCTCGGCGAACGCCAGCAGGCGGGCGGCCTGGGCGCCGAGGGCGTCGTCGGCGCGTGCGGAGACCAGCACGGGGAGCGGCCCGGCGGGCTGCGGCCGGTCCGCTTCGGCGGGGCCGTGGGCGGGTTCGGGTGCCTGCTCCAGCACCGCGTGCGCATTCGTGCCGCTGATGCCGAACGACGACACGGCGGCCCGCCGCGGACGCCCGGTCTCGGGCCACGGTACGGCCTCGGTGAGCAGCCGTACCTCCCCCGCGGACCAGTCGACGTGCCGGGACGGCCGGTCGGCGTGCAGGGTCGGGGGAAGGACGCCGTGCCGCAGTGCCAGCACCGTCTTGATGACCCCGGCGACGCCCGACGCGGCCTGCGTGTGACCGATGTTGGACTTGACCGAACCGAGCAGCAGGGGGCGTTCGCGGTCCTGGCCGTACGTGGCGAGGAGGGCCTGCGCCTCGATCGGGTCGCCGAGTGCGGTGCCGGTGCCGTGGCCCTCGACGGCGTCGACGTCGCCCGGTTCGAGGCGGGCGGATGCGAGGGCCTGCCGGATGACGCGCTGCTGGGCGGGCCCGCTGGGCGCGGTGAGGCCGTTGGACGCGCCGTCCTGGTTGACGGCCGAGCCGCGGACGACGGCGAGGACGGGGTGTCCGTTGCGGACGGCGTCGGAGAGCCGTTCGACGAGGACGATGCCGACGCCTTCGGCGAGCGCCATGCCGTCGGCGCCGTCGCCGTATGCCTTGCAGCGGCCGTCGGGGGCGAGGGCGCGCTGGCTGCTGAAGCCGATGAAGGTGTGGGGCGTGGCCATGAGGCTGACGCCGCCGGCGAGCGCGAGGTCGCTCTCGCCGTTGCGCAGCGACTGGCAGGCCAGGTGCAGCGCGGTCAGGGAGGAGGAGCAGGCGGTGTCGAGGGTGACCGCCGGGCCTTCCAGGCCGAGCAGGTAGGAGACGCGGCCGGACAGGACGCTGGTGAGCGAGCCGGTCACGGCGTGCCCGTCGGCGCCGTCGGCGCCGGCCGCCGGGTAGTCGTGGTAGCTGGCGCCGATGAACGCGCCGGTGCGGCTGCCGCGGATCCGTTCGGGCACGATGCCCGCCCGTTCGAACGCCTCCCAGGACGTTTCCAGCAGCAGTCGCTGCTGCGGGTCCATGGTGAGTGCCTCACGGGGCGAGATGCCGAAGAACAGCGGGTCGAAGCCGGCGGCGTCGCGCAGGAATCCGCCCTGCACGGCGTAGGTGCGGCCGGGGGTGCCCGGGTCGGGGTCGTAGAGGGAGTCCAGGGGCCAGCCCCGGTCGGCGGGGAAGCCGCTGATGGCGTCGGCGCCGCCCATGACGAGGTCCCACAGGGCCTCGGGCGAGTCGACCCCGCCGGGGTAGCGGCAGGCCATGCCGATGATGGCGACGGGTTCGTCGGCGGTGACGACGGCGGGTGCGGCCGGACCGGCGGGCAGGCCGCGGGGGGCGCCGAGCCGGGTGTGCAGGTGGGCGGCGAGCGCGGCCGGCGTCGGGTGGTCGAACACCAGGGTGGCGGGCAGTGCGAGGCCGGTGGCCCGGGCGAGCCGGTTGCGCAGGTCGACGGCGGTCAGCGAGTCGAAGCCGGCGTCGCGGAAGGCGCTCCGCTCGGACAGGTCGTCGGGTCCGGCGAGACCGAGGACGGCCGCGGCCTGCCCGCGGACGGTGTCCAGCAGCAACCGGTCCCGTTCGGCGGCCGGCAGTGCCGCCAGCCGGGCCGCGAACTCCCCGGCGGCGGTCTCCGACGGACCCGCGTCGGTGTCGGACGCCCGCTGGATCTCGGGCACTTCGTCGAACAGGCGGGTCTCGCGGACGGAGCTGAACACCGGGTAGTAGCGGTCCCAGTCGACGTCCGCGACGGCGATCACCGCCTCGTCGTCGTCCAGGGCGCGTCGCATTCCGGCCAGGGCCAGGTCGGCGTTCATGAAGACCAGGCCGGTGCGGCGCACCTGGTCGGGTGCGACACGGCCGACGCCGAGTTCGTTGGCCCAGATGCCCCAGTGGACGGAGGTCGCGGCCAGGCCCCGGGCGCGGCGGTCGGCGGCGAGCGCGCCGAGGTAGGCGTTGCCGGCGACGTACGCGGCGTGCCGGCCGCTGCCCCACAGACCGGCCACGGACGAGAACAGCACGAACGCGTCGAGGCCGTCGTCCCCGAGCAGCGCGTCGAGGTTCCTCGCGCCCTCGACCTTGGCGTGCAGGACGCGGGAGACGGCGGCCAGGTCGGTGTCGGCGAGGGTATGCAGCTCGATGACGGCGGCGGCGTGGACGACGGTGCGCAGTTCGTGCCCGTCGGCGCGCAACCGGTCGAGGAGGTCGCCGAGGGCGGTCCGGTCGGTGACGTCGCAGGCGGCGACGGTGACCTCGGTCCCCGACTCGGCGAGTTCCGCGACGAGTTCGGCCGTGCCGGGGGCTTCGGGGCCGCGCCTGCTGACCAGGACGACGTGTTCGGCGCCCTGTGCCGAGAGCCAGCGGGCGACGTGCGGGCCGAGGGTTCCGGTGCCTCCGGTGACGAGGGCGGTGCCGCGCGGTGTCCAGGTACCGCTCGCCGGACGGTCACCGGTGCGGTCGCGGACGACACGGCGGGCGAAGACGCCGGAGGGGCGCAGCGCCAGTTGGTCCTCGGCACCGTGGTCACCGCCCGCGAGGAGGGCGGACAGCCGCCGCGCGGCACGCGTGTCCAGGGTGTCGGGCAGATCGACGGCGCCGCCCCAGAAGCGGGGATGCTCCAGGGCGGTGGTCCAGCCGATGCCCAGCGTCTGCGCCTGCACCGGCCGTGTCACCCGGTCGGCCCGCCCGGTCGCGACGGCGCCCCGGGTGAGGAACCACAGCGGGCGGTCGGCGCCAAGGTCGGCGAGGGCCTGGACGAGGACGACGTTGAGGGCGGTGCCGAGGGCCGCGCCCGGGTGTCCGGGGCAGTCATGCTCGGCGCCGGCGAGCAGGGAGACGATACCGGCGAGCGCGGGCACGGCGTCACCGGCGTCACCCGCGTCGTCCGTGGCCCCTGTCCCCGCCCCCGCTGCTGCTCCTGCTTCGGCCAGCAGCGCGGACAGCGCGGCGCGGTCGAGGTGCGCCTCGCCCAGGACCAGCCGCTCGGCCCGCGCCCCGTGCGCGGTGAGCGCGGCGACCACGTCGGTGTCGTCGACGCCGTGGGCCGTGACGACGATCCAGCGGCCCGTGGCCGTCGCGGCCGGCGGCACGGTCAGCGGCACCCAGCGGACCTTGTACCGCCAGTCGTCCAGCGTCGACTGCTCGCTGCGGCGCCGCCGCCACGCGGTCAGCCCCGGCAGTACGGCGGCGAGGGCGTCCTCGGCGACGTCCAGGTCCCGGGCGAGCCCGGCCAGGTCCGACTCCGCCACGGCGTTCCAGAACGCCGCGTCCTCCGCCTCGCCCGCACCGCTCCCGGCGCCCGGGGCCACGGGCGGCACCCACAGCCGCTGGTGCTGGAAGCGGTAGGTCGGCAGGTCGACCCGGGGCCGCGGGGCGCCGCTCGCGCCGTACGCGGCCGTCCAGTCGACCCGCACGCCTCGTACGAACGCCTCCGCCACGGAGGTCAGTACGCGTCGCGCGTCGTCCTCGCCGCGCCGCAGCGTGCCGCCGACGAACGCCGCCACGCCGGCCTCGTCGACGGCGTCCTGGATGCTCATGGTGAGCACGGGGTGGGCGCTGACTTCGATGAACGCGCGGTGCTGCGCGGCCAGCAGGGCGTCGACGGCGGGGCCGAAGCGGACGGCCCGGCGCAGGTTGCGGTACCAGTAGTCGGCGTCCGTGCCGCCCGCGCGGGCCGGGTCGCCGAGCCACTCGCCCGTGACGGTGGAGAGCACCGGGATGCGCGGTTCGCGCGGGGTGACGGGGGCGAGGGCGTCGAGGAGTTCGTCGCGCAGGTCCTCCACGTGGGCGGAGTGCGAGGCGTAGTCGACGGGGATCCTCCTGACGCGTACGCCTTCGGCGGTGAGTTCGCCGTGCAGGGCGTCCAGGGCCTCGGGGTCGCCGCAGACGACGACCGTGCCGGGACCGTTGACGGCGGCGACGGTCAGCCGTCCGTCCCACGCCTGGAGGCGGGCGGCGGCCTGCTCGGCGGACAGCGGCACGGACAGCATGCCGCCGCGGCCCGCCAGGGTGCGGCCGATGGCCTGGCTGCGCAGCGCCACGACCCGCGCACCGTCCTCGACGGACAGGGCGCCCGCGACGACGGCGGCGGCGATCTCGCCCTGGGAGTGCCCGACGACGGCGTCCGGGCGCACGCCGTACGCCTCCCACACGGCGGCCAGGGACACCATGACGGCCCACGTGACCGGTTGGACGACGTCGACCCGGTCCAGGGCGGGCGCGCCGGGCTCCTCGCGGAGTACGGCGGTGAGCGACCAGTCCACGTACGGGTCGAGGGCGAGGGCGCAGGCGGCGACGCGCTCGGCGAACACCGGGGACGCGTCGAGGAGCCGGGCGCCCATGCCCGCCCACTGGGTGCCCTGGCCGGGGAAGACGAACACGGTCCGGCCGTCGACGTCCGCCTCGCCGTGCACGACGGGCGCGCTGAGGTCCTGTCCGGCGAACGAGTCGAGGGCGGCGGCGAGCTCGGCGGCGTCGCCGCCGAGCGCGACCGCGCGGTGCTCGAAGAGGGAGCGGGTGGTGACGAGGGCGTGGCCGACGTCGGCGGGGTCGGCGGCACCGGTCGCGGCGGGCCGGGCGACCAGCGCGGCGGCCTGGTCGCGCAGGGCGGCCCGGCCGCGGGCGGACAGCACCCAGGGCAGCGCGCCGGACACGGGGGCCGCCGTGACGACCGCCGGGACGGCGTCGGCGGGAGCCGCTTCCCGCGCGGGTGCCTCGGCGGGCGCCTCCTCCAGGATCGCGTGCGCGTTGGTGCCGCTGATGCCGAACGAGGAGACGGCGCAGCGGCGCGGCCGTCCGTCCGTGTGCCACGGACGTTCCTCGGTCAGCAGCCGCAGCACGCCCGAGGACCAGTCGATGTGCCGGGACGGCGTCTCGGCGTGCAGCGTCGGCGGCAGCACCCCGTGGCGCAGCGCCAGCACCATCTTGATGACGCCGGCGACACCGGCGGCGGACTGGGCGTGCCCGATGTTGGACTTCACCGAGCCCAGCCACACCGGCCGCTCCGGATCACGGTCGCGCCCGTAGGTGACGGTCAGCGCCTGCGCCTCGATGGGGTCGCCGAGCGCGGTGCCGGTGCCGTGCGCCTCGACGGCGTCGATGTCGTCCGGCACGACACGGGCGTTGGCGAGCGCCTGCCGGATGACGCGCTGCTGCGAGGGCCCGTTGGGCGCGGTGAGGCCGTTGGACGCACCGTCCTGGTTGACGGCGGAGCCCCGGATGACGGCGAGGACGGGGTGCCCGTTGCGGCGGGCGTCGGAGAGGCGCTCCACGAGCAGCAGCCCGACGCCCTCACCGAGGGACATGCCGTCGGCACCGTCCCCGAACGCCTTGCACCGGCCGTCGGCGGCCAGCGCCCGCTGCCTGCTGAACGCCACGAACGAGTCCGGCGTCGTCATCACCGTCGCCCCGCCGGCCAGCGCCAGCGTGCTCTCCCCGTTGCGCAGCGACTGGCACGCCAGGTGCAGCGCCACCAGCGACGACGAGCAGGCCGTGTCCACGGTGACGGCCGGCCCCTCCAGGCCGAGCACGTACGACAGCCGCCCGGACAGCACGCTCGGGCTGGACCCGGTGACCATGTGGCCCTCGGTGCCGTCGCCCGCGCCGCGCCCGTAGTCCTGGTAGCTGGAGCCGACGAACGCGCCGGTGCGGCTGGTGCGCAGCGCGGCCGGGTCGATGCCGGCGCGTTCGATCGCCTCCCAGGCGGTCTCCAGCAGCAGCCGCTGCTGCGGGTCCATCACCAGCGCCTCACGCGGCGAGATGCCGAAGAAGACGGGGTCGAACTCGCCCGCCCGCTCCAGGAATCCGCCCTGCGTCGAGTACGTGGTTCCGCTGCGGTCGGGGTCGGCGTCGTACAGCCCGCCGACGTCCCAGCCACGGTTGCCGGGGAACTCACCGATGGCGTCCGTCCCGGAGGCGATCAGCTCCCAGAACGCCTCCGGGGAGTCGACGCCGCCGGGGAAGCGGCAGCTCATGCCGATGATGGCGATCGGTTCGTCGGACACGTCCGCGACGACGGCCTCGGCGTCCCCGGTGCCCGCGTCGGCGAGGAGTTCACCGAGCAGGTGGCGGGCGAGGGCCAGGGGGGTCGGGTGGTCGAACACCAGGGTGGCGGGCAGCGCGAGCCCGCAGGCCATGGTGAGCCGCTTGCGCAGCTCGACGGTCATGAGGGAGTCGAACCCGGCCTCCTGGAAGGCCCGTTCGGGCTTCACGGCATCGGGCCCGGGGTGCCCGAGCACGGTGGCGGCGTGGGCGCGGACCACGTCGAGCAGGAGCGGCAGCCGGTCGGCCTCGCGGGCCGCGGCCAGCCGGTCCCGCAGCTCCGCCGCCGCACCGGCGCGTTCCTGCCGGGCCTGCTGCGCGGCGGCTGCGATCTGCCGCGCCCCGGGCAGCGCCGTGAGCGACGCGGTGTGCCGCAGCGCGAACATGCCCTCCAGCAGCTCGGGCGCGGCCAGGTCGGCGACGACCAGGTCCGGCACGCCTTCGGCCACGACCTCGGCCATGGCCTCCAGGGCGAGTTCCGGCTCCAGCGGGCTGCCCCCGGCGTGCCGTCCGAGCCGCCCGTCCGCAGCCATGCCGGCGCCGCTCCAGGCACCCCAGCCGAGGGAGGTGGCGGGCAGTCCGGCGGCCCTGCGGCGGCGGGCGATCGCGTCCAACGCGGCGTTGGCGGCGGCGTAGTTGGCCTGTCCGGCGTTGCCGACGGATCCGGCGAGGGAGGAGAACAGCACGAACGCGTCCAGGGCGTGTCCGCGCGTCACCTCGTCGAGGGCGTCGGCGGCGGCGACCTTGGCACGGAACACGTCGTCGAAGCGGCCCGCCGTCAGGCCGTGCAGCATCCCGTCGTCCAGGACCCCGGCCGTGTGCACGACAGCCGTCAGCGGCTGGTCGGCGTCGAGGCCCGCGAGCAGCTCCGCGAGCCGGTCACGGTCGGCGGCGTCACAGGCGGCCAGGGTGACGCGGGCGCCCAGCGCGGTGAGTTCGGCCTCGAGGTCGGCAGCGCCCGGCGCGTCGGGGCCGCGCCGGCTGACCAGGAGAAGGTGCGCGGCGCCGCGTGCGGCCAGCCGGCGGGCGACGTGGGCGCCGAGGGCACCGGTACCGCCGGTGACGAGGACGGTACCCGTGGGCTGCCACACCGCGGACGGTGTGGCAGCGGGCGCGGGCACGAGTCGCCGTCCGTACGTACCGCCGGCCCGAACGGCGACCTGGTCCTCACCGTCGGCGCGGGTGAGGGCACCGAGGAACCGGCGTACGATCCGCTCGTCCGGATCCGCGGGCAGGTCCAGGAGTCCGCCCCAGCGCTCGGGGTGCTCCAGCGCGGCGACCCGCCCGAGCCCCCAGACGGCGGCGGAAGCGGGATCGACCTCGTCGTCGGCGTCGGACACGGCGACGGCGCCGCACGTCACCGCCCACAGGCGCGCGTCGAGCCGTACGTCCTCCACGGCCTGCACGAGAGCGGCCGTGGCCGTCACGGCGACGGGCACCGCGGAGGGCCGGATCCGCCGCTCGGCCGCGAGCAGCGACACGACACCCGCCGGCACGGTCCCGTCGGGCAGCCGGTCGACGGCGTCACGCAGCCGTGCGCCGATCACGTCCCGGTCGTCGTCCGGCGCGACAGCCACGACGGGCGTCGCCTCACCCAAGCCGTGCAGCACCGATCGCACCCACGCCTCGTCGTCCCGCCCCTCGGGGACGACGGCCAGCCAGGTGCCGCCGGACCGCTGCGCCGGAAGCGCGTCCCCGAGCGACTGCCATGTCTCCCGGAAACGCCGCGCGTCCAGCACGGCACGCGCCCTGCTCCGGCTGCGCCACGCGGACAGCGCGGGTACGACGTCGCTCAGCGCGTCGGCGTCCAGGTCGAGCCGCCCGGCCAGACCGTCGAGGTCCGCGCGCTCGACGGCGTCCCAGAACTCGGCGTCGGCGGGCTCGGACGCCGCGCCGCCGGCCGTGTGGGTCGACGGGTCGGCGTCCGGCCAGTAGTGCTGCCGCTGGAAGGGGTAGGTGGGCACGTCGACCGGGCGGGCCCCGGTGCCGGCGAACAGGGCCGGCCAGTCCACGTCGGCGCCGTGCACGAACAGCCGGCCCAACGCGGTGAGCACCGACGCCTCCTCGGGACGGTCCTTGCGCAGTACCGGCACCGCGAGGGCGGCCCGGGGTGC
>NZ_JBVITR010000077.1:0-22766 GCF_055574875.1 Streptomyces sp. NPDC034670 | reverse complement strand
GGCGGTGGAGCGGTGCCGGGCGAACTCGTCCAGCTCCACGAAGGAGTCCGCGTCCAGCAGCAGCGCGATCCGCTCCCGGGCCGTCAGCTTGCCCCGGGCGTGCTGCTTGTCCACCGCCCGCGCGGAACCGGCGTGCGTCGCCTCCTCGATCCGGCGCTGCAGGTCCGCGAGCTTGCCCGCGGTGGTGTGGAGGTCGGGCTGCTGCCCATCCGGCGTGGGCTGTGTGGTCACTGCTCGCTCCCGTCGTCGTCGAAGCGGTCGGCCGGTGTCGGACGCGGACGTGGCGGTTCGTGGGCCAGGACCATGGAAGGCCTCCGGAGTCGAGGGGTGAAGGGGCAGGGGGCGGGCCCGGGGGCGGCCGTCCCGGTCAGAAGGCGTCCTGGGGGACGTACACGCCCCAGACGTCGCGCAGGGCGTGGCAGACCTCGCCGACGGTGGCGCACAGCCGCAGGGCCTCACGCATCGGGGGCAGGACGTTGTCGGTGCCCCGGGCGGCCGTGCGCAGGGCGTCGAGGGCGCGTCCGACGGCGTCCTCGTCGCGTTCCTCGCGCAGGGCGGCGAGGCGTTCGCACTGGTCGGTCTCGATCTGCGGGTCGACGCGCAGCGGCTCGTACGGCTCCTCCTCGTCGAGGACGTACGCGTTGACACCGACCACGGTGCGTTCCCGGTGGTCGATCTCCTGCGCGATCCGGTAGGCGGAGCGTTCGATCTCGGACTTCTGGAAGCCCTGCTCGATCGCCGCGACGGCGCCGCCGCGCTCCTCGACGGCCCGGATCAGCTCCAGGGCCGCCTCCTCCAGGTCGTCGGTCATCGACTCCATGAAGTAGGAGCCGGCGAAGGGGTCGACGGTCTTGGTCACGTCGGTCTCGTGGGCGATGACCTGCTGGGTGCGCAGGGCCAGGCGCGCCGCCTTCTGGGTGGGCAGGGCGATGGCCTCGTCGTAGGAGTTGGTGTGCAGGGACTGCGTGCCGCCCAGGACCGCGCCCAGGCCCTGCAGGGCGACCCGGACGAGGTTGACCTCCGGCTGCTGCGCGGTCAGCTGCACCCCGGCGGTCTGGGTGTGGAAGCGCAGCATCTGCGACTTCGGGTTGCGGGCGCCGAACTCCTCGCGCATGACGCGCGCCCAGATGCGGCGGGCGGCGCGGAACTTCGCGATCTCCTCCAGCAGCGTGGTGCGGGCGACGAAGAAGAACGACAGGCGCGGAGCGAAGTCGTCGACGTCCAGGCCGGCGGCGATCGCGGTGCGCACGTACTCCTTGGCGTTGGCGAGGGTGAACGCGATCTCCTGCGCGGGCGTGGCTCCGGCCTCGGCCATGTGGTAGCCGGAGATGGAGATCGTGTTCCAGCGCGGCAGTTCCCGGTGGCAGTAGGCGAAGATGTCGCTGGTCAGCCGCAGGGACTGCTTCGGCGGGAAGATGTAGGTGCCGCGGGCGATGTACTCCTTGAGCACGTCGTTCTGGATCGTCCCGGTCAGCAGGCCGCCCGCGACGCCCTGCTCGGCCGCGACCAGCTGGTACAGCAGGAGCAGCGTCGAGGCCGGCGCGTTGATCGTCATGGACGTCGACACCTTGTCGAGCGGCAGGCCCCGGAACAGCGTGCGCATGTCCTCGATCGAGTCGATCGCCACGCCGACCTTGCCGACCTCGCCCCGGGCCAGGGGCTCGTCGGAGTCGTAGCCCATCTGCGTCGGCAGGTCGAAGGCCACGCTCAGGCCACCGGTGCCGGCGCCGACCAGCTCGTGGTAGCGCTCGTTGGACTCCTTCGCGGTGCCGAACCCGGCGTACTGCCGCATCGTCCACGGGCGCCCGGTGTACATCGACGGGTACACGCCGCGGGTGAACGGGAACCGCCCCGGGGTGCCCAGCGCGGCGTCCGCGTCGAAGTCCGTCAGGGCCCGGCCGTCGTAGACCGGCCGGACCGGCAGACCGGACTCGCTGCGTGCGAAGGAATCCACGTCGCTCTCCTCTGGTACCCAATCTCTTACGAACGGTACTCAGTACCATTCGGGTGGGCAAGTGGCCCCCGGGGGCCGACACGGGGGAGGATGGACGATCATGAGCAAGCCAGCCGCGCGAACCCGGCTCGCGGACGCCGCCTTCGCCCTGTTCGACGAGCGCGGATACGAGCAGACCACGGTCGACGACATCGCCGAACGGGCCGGCGTGGGCCGCACCACCTTCTTCCGGCACTACCGGTCCAAGGAAGACGTCATCTTCCCCGACCACGACCGGATGCTCGAGCAGATCCAGGACCGCCTGGCCACCTCCAGCCACGAGACCGCCCTGGCCGCCGTCTCCGACGCGGTCCGCCTGGTGCTGCTGCACTACCTCGCCGAGGGCGACCTCGCCCGCCGGCGGTACCGGCTCACCAGCAAGGTCGCCGCGCTCCGCGACCGTGAGATCGCCAGCGTGGCCCGCTACCAGCGCCTGTTCCGCGAGTTCATCGCCGACTGGATGGGAGACTCCACCGAGTCGGCCTCGCTCAGGGCCGAGCTGATGGCCGCGGCCGTGGTCGCGGCCCACAACCACGTGCTGCGCCGATGGCTCCGCGGCGAGTCCCCCGACCCCGTCGCGGAGGTCGACGAAGCGATGCGCGAGGTGCTCTCCCTGTTCCCGGGGCCCCGGTCCCGCCCGGAGGCCGGCGACGGGGGCACCACCGTGGTCGCCTTCCGGACCGGACAGGACCTCGACGCCCTGCTCCCCTCGCTGCGGCGCCTCGTCGAGGGGCAGGCCGGGCGGTGAGCGGCCGTCCCGGCCGTCGCCTCCCGTGCGCCGACGGGCCCTCCTGCTCCGGGGCGGCCTTCCCGGACGCGCAGGGGGCGTGACGGTTCGTCACCGGCCGGCGCGCAGGATGTCCGGAGCACGGAAGGTCCCCCGACCCCTCCCGCCACCGTCCGCGCGCACGTCGAGGAGGGGGCGGAAGGCGGGTCCCTCCGCGCCCGCACGGACGTCGGCCCCACCGGGGCGCGGGGCCCGGGGACAGCCGAGCGCGGCGTCCCGGCCGGAACTGGAGGCCGCCGCACGCCCGCGTTACAGTCAAACTGAAACGTTCCGCGCGTGAGGGTGTGAGGAGCCATGACCGCCCAGCCCCGGGCCACCAGTGCGGCCCTCCTGCTCACCGTCCTCGGACGACGGGTGCGCGAGGACATCGAGCGGGCCCTCGGGCCCACCGGCCACACGCTGCGCCACCTGTCCGCCCTCGATCACCTCGAGCGCGAACCCGGAATGTCCTACAGCGAGTTGGGGAGGCGCAGCGGTGTCACCGCGCAGAGCGCCCAGGCGACCGTCCGCCAGCTGGAGGAGCGCGGGGCCGTCGAGCGCCGCACGGTCCCCGGGCGAGGCCTCACCGCCGAACTCCACCTCACCGCCGCCGGCGAGGACCTGCTCGAAGCCGGACGGAACGCCTGCGCCCACGCGGACGCCGTCCTGGAGCGCGTCCTCGGGGAACGGACGCACCGGGACCTCACCGCGGCCCTCCTCTCGGCCCTCTCCGGCTACCCCGGAAGGTGAGGACGCCTCACCTCGTGCGGTCGGGCGTCCCCCTCCCTCCCGGGCCGGACTCGGACGAAGGCGCTCCGTCCGGTGACGCCTTTCCGACGATCAACGTGTCCGTCTCCCTGGTCCCCTCGGGGGATGGGGCCCTTCTTCCACGCTCGTCCCGCGGGATGCACGGGCGGGAGGCGGGCTCCGCGGCGGTGAGGCGCGCGGGTGACGGGGAGGTCGTGAGACGGCCGATGACGGGTACAGGGGGTGCCGTCAGGACAAGACCTTCTCCCGTGAGGAACCGAGGATGACCGATGACGCCTATCTCGTCCTGCTGAACGGCACGGACGTGACGCTCGGCGTGCCGCCCGCGGCCGTCGGAGAACTGGCCTGCATGGAGACCCCCGCGGTCCGGGCGTGGCTGCACGCGCAGGGTGTCACCGCGACGTCCCCCGCCCTCCGGCTGCTGCCGCCGGAGGAGACGGCGGCCGTCCCCGACGACGCCGAGCGGCTGCCCGTCCCCCTCGGTGAGGAGGAGCTGAGCCGGGTGCGCCACCATGCCGCACCGCACGGCGTCGCCCGGCTGGAGGAGGAACTGCTGGCCTACCGTTCCTGCACGGACGGCAAGGACGCGCTGCTCACCCGAGCCCTGGCCGCCGGGGTGCCGGCGCACCGCATCGCGGAACTGACCGGTGAGGACCTGGCCGTCGTCAAGGCGCTCGCGCACTGACACCGGCACCGGCACCGGCCGGAGCCGCACGGCGGCCCGGCCGCCTGCCGCGGCGGTGCCACCGCCGGAACGCCGGCGCCGGGCCCGGGTGCTGCGGCGGCACGGGGGCGGTCCGTCCGGCGGGGAGCGGGCCGTCTTCGGCGGCACGGTACGGGGCCCCGGCGGCACGGTGCGGGACGGGAGCGTGGTGCGCGCCGGCCGGGCCCCGTGTCACCCGGCTGCGGCCGGGCCGCCCGGCAGGGCGAGGTGCGCCAGGTCTCCCGGCGGCGGGCCGCTCTCCGGCCAGAGCGGCGCGGGCATCCCGTCGGCCACCGCGGCGGGCGCGTCGGTGAGGTTCATGCGGTCACGGAGACGGCCGTAGAAGTCCATCGGGCCGAGCCGGGCGACCCGCAGCCTGCGCGGCGCCGCGTACACGCCGATCCAGTCCCCGGGGCCGATCACGCCGCGGACCTGGCCGTCGATGCTGACGGCGGCGCGGCCCGGGCGTTCGAGCACCCGCAGCCCGACGGGCTCGTCCGGGGCGGCCACGACCGAGCGGTTGAACGCCATGTGCGGCGCGACCGGTGTGAACACCAGCGTCTCGGCACGCGGCGAGACCACGGGGCCGCCCGCGGCGAAGCTGTAGGCGGTCGAGCCCGTCGGCGTGGCCACCAGGAGCGCGTCGGCGGAGTACGAGGCCAGCAGCCGCCCCGCGACGTAGACCCCGACCGAGACCTGCCGGTCCCTGGCGAGCTTCTCCAGCACCACGTCGTTGAGGGCGGTCACGTCCAGCGGGACGCCCCACTCGCCGCCCGTCTCGCAGTCGGGGCGCACGCTCGTGGGGGGCAGGAGCGGGCCCCGGCCGTACCTCATGAGCGCCTCGATGTCCGAGGGCACCTCCAGGCGGCGCGAGGCGCGCATGGTCAGCAGCATGCGCCGCTCCACGTCGAGCCGGTCCTCGCGCACGGCGTCCAGCGCCGCACGCACCTCGCTCATGGGCACCTCCGTCAGGAAGCCCACCCGGCCGAGGTCGACCCCGAGCACCAGTGCGTCGACGGAGGCGGCGAGCCGGGCCCCGCGCAGGAAGGTGCCGTCTCCGCCGAGGGTGACGATGAGGTCGGGACCACCCGCCGCCGTCATCTCCTGCCGGGCGCTGTGCCGTCCGCCGTCGCTCCACACGTCGATGTCCCTGCAGGCGACGGCGTGCTCGGCACACCACGCCCGGACCGTGCGAGCGGCCTCCGCGGCTTCGGGGCGTCCGCCGTGCACGACCATGCCGACCCGGTCCACCGTCATCTCCGCCTCCCGCACGTCCGTCCGTACCGGGCGGCCGCCGGCCCGGCTGCCGCCCGGCGCCCGTCGCCCCCGCCCGCTCACCGGTGTTCCGCGCGGACGGCAGCCGGGACGTGGACGCGGCGCTCCCTCCATCCTGACCGCACGGCGGTGCGCGGGACACCGCGCCACGCCGCCGCGGCCGGCCCGCCGCCCCGCCGGCACGACGGACGGCCCGGCACCGCGAGCGCGGTGCCGGGCCGTCCGGTGGGCGAGGCGGCCCGTCAGCCCTGACGGGCCTTGAACCGCGGGTTCCTCTTGTTGATCACGAACGTCACGCCCCGCCGGCGCACCACCTGGGCGCCGGGCACGGCCTTCAACGAGCGCAGGGACCTGCGCACCTTCATCTCGGTCTCCTCACGCGGGAGGGAAGGGGGTGCTCCGCCGCCGGGCGGCGGAGGCGGGTCTCACCGGTCCTCGCGGAAGAGGACGTGCCCGCCGGCGACCGGGTCGTACTTCCGCAGGACCAGCCGGTCGGGGTCGTTCAGACGGTTCTTGCGGGTCACGTAGGTGACTCCGGTACCGGCCGTCGACTTCAGCCTGACGACCGGCCGCGCGGTACCGCGTGCCATGGGGTGCTCCTTCCGCCACCGCCCGAGCCTGTTGACTCGAACATGTCAGCATGGTGTGCAACAGCGCCGGGGAACGCCGTATTCCGGCGGTTCCCCTTCGGTGTTCCAGCGGGGTGCGTGAGCGTGGAGGGCGGTCGCCTGCGCGGCGGAGGGCTCTGCGGCTCCGTCCGGACGATCGTCCCCGCGGGCGGTGGTGGTGAGGCCCGGGGACACCGTCCCCTCCACGGCCACGGTCCCGTCAACACGCCCCCTCCCGCGGTTGTTCCCGGGCCCCGTCGCCACCGAGGGCGCACCGCTTGTGCGCGGCCGCCCGCCGCGGACCGTGCGCGGCGGGTGCGGGCCCGGCCCGTGGCGCGCCGCCCGGGCCGGGCCCGCCGCCCCGGCCCTCCGCGGCTCGGCGCGGGGCGGCCCCGCCGGCGGGCGGGCCGGTCCCGCCGGACCCCTCGGCGCCCCCTCGGACAGGTGGCGCGCGCCGGTGCCCCTGGACACCGGGAGATGGCCGTCGCGGCGGGCGCGCACGCCGCTCCCCCGGCGCTCCCTCAGGCGCGTGCGAAGTCGAGCAGGTCGGTGTTGAACCTCTCCGCGAACGCGGGAACCATGGACAGCCCGTGCGGGGCACCCGGATAGACCTTGTAGGTCGCGTCCTCGACCAGCTTCGAGGACTTCTCGCCCGACGCCACGATGGGGACGATCTGGTCGTCGTCGCCGTGGACGATCAGCGTGGGGACGTCGATCTTCTTGAGGTCCTCGGTGAGGTCGGTCTCGGAGAACGCCTTGACGCAGTCGTGGGCCCCCTTGATCCCGACGGTCATCGACCAGAGCCAGAACGCGTCGCGGGTGCCCTGCGAGACGGTGGATCCCTCGCGGTTCGCTCCGTAGAAGCTCGCGCTGAGGTCCTGGTAGAACTGGGAGCGGTCCTTCAGGACCCCTTCCCGGATCCCGTCGAACACCTCGATCGGAAGGCCCTCGGGGTTCGCCTCGGTCCTGAGCATGAGCGGGGGGATCGCGCCGAGCAGGACGGCCTTGGCGACACGGGAGGAACCGTGCCGGCCGATGTAGCGGGTGACCTCGCCGCCACCGGTGGAGTGCCCCACCAGGACGATGTCCCTGAGGTCCAGGGCCTCGATGACCGACGCCAGGTCGTCGGCGTACGTGTCCAGGTCGTTCCCGTCCCAGGGCTGGCCGGAGCGCCCGCCTCCGCGGCGGTCGTGGGCGACGGCCCGGAAACCGTTGTCCGCCATCAGCTTGAGCTGGGGGTCCCACGCGTCGGCGGTGAGCGGCCAGCCGTGGGAGAAGACGACCGGCCGGCCCGATCCCCAGTCCTTGTAGAAGATCTGCGTGCCGTCCTGTGCGGTGGCGAAGGGCATGGTGCGTTCCTTTCACGCCGGGGCGGGGTCGCGGGGGAGGCGTTCGTTGTCCGGCCGGTACGGGGACGTCACGCCGCGCGGCGGCGGCGGACGCGCGGAAGACGGGAGTGCGGCACGAACCCGTGCGAAACGCCTCTTCCAGGGTGACGGGGGTCCGCTTCCGCGGCAACCGTGTGCCCCGGCCCCCGGTCCCGCACGGCCCGCGGCCACGGGACCGGGGGCCGGGGCCGCCGGGCGGATCGGCGCGGCCCGCCGCTCACCCCCACAGGGCCCGGGCGAGGGCGGCTCCGGTGAACGCGGCGCCCAGGCCGGCGACGACACCGGCGACGACGTTGACGGCGGCGAGGAGCCGCGCCCCGGACTCGGCCAGCCGCATCGTCTCGTAGGAGAACGTCGAGTAGGTGGTCAGGGCCCCGCACAGTCCGGTGCCGACGAGCAGGTGCACGGAGTGGGGGGCCGCGCCGTGGGCGACCGCGCCGGACAACGTCCCCAGGATCAGGCAGCCGGTGACGTTGACGGCGAAGGTGCCCCAGGGGAAGACGGTGTCGTGGCGGGCCCGCAGGGCCCGGTCGGTGAGGTGGCGCAGGGGCGCGCCGACCATGGCGCCGACGATGACGAGCATCCAGTTCACCGCTCGTCCCCTCCGCCCCGTCCGACGGCGGGGGCGCCCCCGGCCGGGCGGGGCCGGGGCCGCGGGAGGACGGTCCCGCGACCGTCCGGGACGGCCGGGCTCCCGGTGGCCGGTTCGCCGAGCCGGTGCGGGAGGGCCCGGACGCGTTCCTCGCCGTCGGCGACGATCGCCCCGGCGGGTTCCGCCCCGCAGGCGCGGTGGGCGGTCCCGCCGCGGGGCGGCCGGTGGTGGAAGGCGCCGTTCCCCCCGGGGAGGAGCGGCACGCGCGGGGCGGTGCCGCGCGGTCGGGTCATCGCCGCCTCCGGGAGATCACGCGGCGGGTGGCGGCGGCAGCGACCCACACCGCGACGAGGGCGGCCGTCGCCGTGAGCGCCAGGTGGACGAGGGCGGTGCGGACACGGCCGGTGTGGACGAGGTGCTGGATGTCGACGGCGTAGGCGGAGAAGGTGGTGAAGCCGCCCAGCACCCCGGTGCCGAAGAACGGCCGCACCAGCCGGTGGGGGTCCCGCACCTCGCCGAGGATCACCATGAAGGAGCCGATCACCGCGCACCCGGCGGTGTTCACGGCCAGCGTGGCCCACGGAAAGGCACCCGGGGCGGCGGGCCACAGCAGCAGGACTCCGTAGCGGGCGGCCGCGCCGATCGCACCGCCGGCCGCGACGACGGCGACGACCGGGGCCTGCTCGCGCCATGTCCCGCGACGCCGGGCGGGCGCCGTCAGCGCGCCGTCCGGACCGGTCCGGTCCGTGGCCTGGTCACCGGGGGCCGTCACGCACGTCTCCTACTCGCCGGGCACCCGCACACGGGTGCGCACGATCGCAAGCAGGGACCGTCGGCGGCGTCCGTGCCGCGGTTCGGGTACGGCGGGCCCCACCGCCGTGCGGCAACCGCACCCGGGCCGCCGCCGGTGACGAGGATACCGGTGGCCCGGCCGTCCCCGGCGGGGGCGTCCGCCCGGCGTGCGTCAGGCCGCCGTCCCGACGGCCGGGGCCGTCCGGGCCGCCTCCCGCAGGACGCGGCGGCGGCGGACCGGCAGGCCGAGGGTCGGGTGGGCCACGCCCCAGGCCGCGCCCTTGCAGACCAGTTCCTTGTAGAGGGCGGCGAGCCGGCCGGTCAGGGCCGCGCCGACGGCCCGGTCGTCGGCGGTGACGTACTGGATCAGGCCCTCCCCGCGGCCCAGCGAGACGCACTGGTTGACGTAGCGGATCGGTACGTCCGGGAGCCTGCCGCCGGTCAGCCGTGCCGCGATGGCGTCGGCGGCCTGCCAGGCGGCGGGGACGCCCGAGGCGCACGACATCCGCAGCGGCTTGTCGCTGGGGCCCGTCGCCAGGGCCGCGTCGCCGACGGCGTACACGTCGGGGTGCGAGACCGAGCGCATGGTCGTGTCGACCACGATCCGGCCCGCGCCGGTGGTCTCCAGGGTGGTGGCCCGCGCGAGGGGGTGCGCCGCGAAGCCCGCGGCCCACACGGTGACCGCGGCCGGGAGGGTCTCGCCGTCGGCGGTGGTGACGCGGTCGGCCTCGACGCCGGTGACGGAGGTGTGCTCGTGCACGGTGACGCGGAGCCCGCCGAGCACCTTCCGCAGGTGCCGGCGGCCCCTGTCCGAGAGCCAGTCGCCGAGGCCGCCGCGGACGGCGAGGGAGACCGCGAGGTCCGGGCGGGCCTCGGCGATCTCGGCCGCGGCCTCCAGGCCGGTCAGGCCGCCGCCGACGACGAGGACGGGCCGTCCTGCCCCCAGGCCGGCCAGGCGCTCGCGCAGTCGGAGCGCCCCGGGCCGGCTCGCCACCTCGTGGGCGTGCTCGGCGGCTCCGGGGACGCCCCGCTCGTCCCAGCCGCTGCCGAGGGCGTACACGAGGGTGTCGTACTCCAGTTCCCCGGTGCCGCCGTCCGCGTCGACGACGGTGACGACCCTGCGGTCGGCATCGACGCCGGTGACCTCCGCGAGCCTCAGTTCGACGCCGGTGCCCGCGAACATCTCGCCGAGGGGCCGGGGCCTGAGGTCCTGGCCGGTCGCGAGCTGGTGCATCCGGACGCGCTCGACGAAGTCGGGCTCGGCGTTGACGAGGGTGAGGGCGACGTCGTCAGGGTGCAGCCGCCTGGCGAGGCGCCCGGCCACGACGGCTCCGGTGTATCCGGCGCCGAGGACGATGATGCGGTGCTGCATGGTCTTGCTCCTGTCTGCGCGGGCCAGCCCTTCGCGGGGTGCGGTTCACCCCTTGAACCGGACGGCGCGCCGTTTCCTGACAGGAACGCGATGTGATGCAGGTCACACCGGCCTCAAGGGGGCGGCCCGCGGCGGAGGCGGAGCCGCCCCTCTCGGGGTCAGAACGCGTGGAACAGGGGTTCCCCGTGGTCGGCGGCCGCCCACGTCCGGGTCGCGCGGCGCAGCTTGTCGGGGTTGACCTGGTTGCGGAACGCGGCGATGCCCTCGCGCGTGACGTCCGGGCACATGACGCCGACGACCCGGCCGTCGACGACCGCCACGACGGCGGGGCCGCCGTTGGCGCTGCTCAGGTGGACCTCGGGCGAGCCGCCGACCAGGGCGCGCTTGGACCGTGCGGGCCGGAACAGACCCCGCATGAACTTCGCGACCGCGAGGGCGCCCTCGAACGGCTTGGCGCGGGCCGGGACCTTGCCGCCGCCGTCGCCGACCGCGACGGCGTCGGCGGTCAGCAGCCGCACGAGCGGCTCGGTCCTGCCGCCGGCGGCGGCCGTGAGGAACTCCTCGACGACCCGCCGGGCGGCGGCCTCGTCGACCTCGGTGCGGACCCGGCCGCGGGCGAGGTGCTTCTTGGCGCGGTGGAGGATCTGCTGGCTGGCGGCCTCGGTGAGGTCGAGGATCCCGGCGATCTCCCGGTGCGAGTGGTCGAAGGCCTCCCGCAGCACGTACACCGCCCGCTCGTTGGGGGACAGCCGCTCCATGAGGGTGAGGACCGCGTACGAGAGCGACTCGCGCTGCTCGGCGGTTTCGGCCGGGCCGAGCATCGGGTCCCCGTCGAGCAGCGGCTCGGGAAGCCACTGGCCCACGTAGGTCTCGCGCCGCGCGCGGGCCGAGGCGAGCTGGTTGAGGCACAGGTGGGTGAGCACCTTCGTCAGCCAGGCCTCGAGGACCTCGATGCGCTCGGCGTCGGCGGCCTGCCAGCGCAGGAAGGTCTCCTGCACGGCGTCCTCGGCATCGCCGGCGGAGCCGAGGAGGCGGTAGGCGATGGCCTCCAGGCGGGGCCTGGCGGCCTCGAACCGGTCCACGTCCTTCAGGGGCGGTGGCATGGCCCGGATCCTAACCGGGGGACGCGCGGGGCGCCGGGTGCTTCCCGGGTCCCGCGGCCGGAGACGCCGGCCGGCGTCCGGATAGCAGAGGACGCCGGGCCGCACAACCCGTCCGCGGGCACGTCACGCCGGGCGGGCTGTGGTGCCTCGCGCCATACCGTCGCACGCCGGACCGCCCCTACGGTGCCGGGCACCGGACCGCCCCCGGTGCCCCGTACCGGCGAAGCGGCCCGGTCCCCCCACGACACCCGAGGGAGCCGCCATGCAGTCACCGCCGCCACGGGGAGCCGCCCCGCCGTCCCGCGTCCCGTCCGCACCCCCGCCCGCCGGCCCGTCGCCCCGCCCGGCGGGACGCCCGTGGCTCGCCCTGTCGTCCCGCCTGGCGGCCGTCGTGGCCCTGGTGCTCGGGGCGGTCCTGACCGGTCCGGCGCCGGCCGCGCACGCGACGGCCGACCTGACCCGGATCGGCGACTTCGGCGCCAATCCGGGCCGGCTGGACATGTACGTCCACCGGCCCGCGTCCCTGCCCCCGGACCCGGCGGTGGTGTTCGCGCTGCACGGTTGCACGCAGAACGCCCAGGGCTACGCCGACCACTCCGGCCTGCCCGAACTCGCCGACCGGCACGGGTTCCTGGTGGTGTTCGCGCAGACCACGTCCTCGAACAACCCCAACAAGTGCTTCAACTGGTTCCAGCCCGGCGACAACCGCAGGGACCGGGGCGAGGCCGCCTCCCTCCGCCAGATGGCCGCGCACGCCGTCTCCGCCCTCGGCGCGGACCCCCGGCGGACCTACGTCACCGGCCTGTCCGCCGGGGGCGCCATGACGTCGGTGCTGCTCGCCGCCTACCCGGACGTCTTCCGGGCCGGCGCGGTCGTCGCGGGGCTGCCCTACGGCTGCGCCGACGACGTCCTCGACGCGTACGCGTGCATGAGTCCCGGAACCGACCTCACCCCGGCCCAGTGGGCCGAGCGGGTCCGCGCCGCCCACCCCTCGTGGTCCGGCCCGTGGCCGCGCGTGGCCGTCTGGCACGGCGACCGGGACACCACCGTCGTCCCGCGCAACGCCGACGAACTCCGCGACCAGTGGACCGCGTTGCACGGCCTGTCCCGGACGCCGAGCCGTACCTCGGTCATCGGCCCGAACGCCACCCGGCACGAGGAGTACCTGGCCGGGGACGGCTCGGTGGCCGTCGAGGTGAACCGCGTCCCGGGCATCGGGCACGGCACTCCGGTCGACCCGGGCGGCGGCGCCCAGCAGTGCGGCAGCGCCGGAGCCGCGTACTTCCCGGACTCGATCTGCTCCAGTTACTGGATCACGCGGTTCTTCGGCCTGGAGGGGTCCGGCTCCCAGCCCGGTCCGCTGCCCGCCCCGACCGGCCTGGCCGCCACCGGTGCCACCGACACCTCCGTCAGCCTGAGGTGGGACCCGGTCGACGGGGCCGCCGCCGGCTACGCCGTCCACCGGGACGGCGTCCCGGTCGCGACGTCCGACTCGCCGTCGTACACCGACACCGGGCTGTCCGCGGGCTCCTCCCACACCTACGCGGTGGCCGCCCGCGACGCCGACGGCAGGACGGGACGGTTCTCCGACGCGGTCACCGTACGGACCACCGGCGCCACGGCCGTCTGCTGGACCGCCACCAACTACGCCCACGTCCGGGCGGGACGCGCCACGACCGGCGGCGGCCGCGCCTACGCCGTGGGCTCCGGGCAGGACATGGGTCTGTACACCGTCTTCGTCACCCGCACCCTGAAGGAGTCGCCCGCCGGCCACTTCACCCTGGCGGACGGAGCCTGCCCCTGAGGGAGGGCCGGATCCGGCGGCCGTTCCCGGCGGGAGGACCCGCCGGGAACGGCACCGCCCCACCGCTTCGAGCCGGGGCCGGCCGCACCCCTCCCCCGCACCGCATGCGGGGTGCCGCCGGCCGCGCGAAGTCCGCTGGGGCGGACAGCGGTTGAAGGCCGAGGGCGATGTGACCAACGGATCGTCGGAGTGCGCTATGCTTGATCTTGAACTGGTCACCGGAACACCCGGTTGCCGGTCACGCGTCGGTGGTCCAAGGAAAGACGCCCCGCTTCCTGCGGGGAGATGCAGGTGCGAGGCCTGCCCGGCGCTCGGATGTGAGCCCCGTCCCGGACGTCCGGGACGGGGCTCGCGCGTTGCCGGGCCCGCCGCCCGCCACGTCAGTCCTTCAGCGCGTAGAAGCGCATCGGGGAGTTCGGCTCGAAGCCGATCCGCGGGTACACGGGCGCCCCGGCGGCGGTCGCGTGCAGGGTGGCCCGGGTCGCTCCGGTGCCCCGGGCGCCCTCGTGCAGTGCCTTTCGCGTCACCACCTCCGCGTAACCCCGGCGCTGCCACCGCGGGTCGGTGGCGACGAGCAGGACGAACAGGCGGCCCCGCGCCTCCACCGTGGCGGCGCAGGTCACGGGGGTGCCGTCCCGTACCCCCAGGTAGGCGTACACCTGCTCCTTCCACAGCGCGGAGCGGGCGAGACCGTCGCGGCCGTCCTCCGACGGGAACCCGTAGGCGCGCGAGTTGAGGTCCGCGAAGGCCCGCAGGTGTTCGTCGGTGGTGACGCGCACGAACGTCAGGTCGGGGTGGGCCGGTTCGGGGACGGGCAGCAGGTCCCCCGCCATGCCCGTGCCGGGGAAGGCGTGCACGAGACCGGCCCGCCCGGCCGCCGCCTCGAGGTCCGCTCGCGCCCCGTGGCTGAGGAGGTCCTCGAAGACCCACAGGAACCCCGGACGCTCCTTCGACCGCATGATCCCCGCCGCCTCGTGCAGCCGCTGCTCCACGAGTCCGGCGTCCGCGCCGACGTCGGTCAGCGCGACGCAGTTCCAGAAGGCGAACCGGCAGTCGGCCCAGCGGACGGCGATGCCCGGAAGATCGCGGACATCCGCGTCCGGATCCCGGTCGAGCACCATGACCCGCCAGACGGAGGCGAGTTGTTCCATCGATTCGATCGAGTCCGCGAGATCGCGCATGGGACACCCCTCGATTCGCCGGTGTGCGGAAGCCCTCCGGGCAGTACACACCTTTCGCGCCCGCAGGGCTCGCCCATCCCGTTCCCGCGACCCCGTGTCCCGTGCCGACCGGCTCGCGGCAACCGGGTGCGCGCCCCTCGCGGCCGCCCGCGGAATGAAACGCTCCGGCGTGGTTGTTGACGCCCGGCATGACTTCCGCACGCACACTGGGCACGTCCGGCCTCGAGGTCTTCCCGCTCGCTCTCGGCGGCAACGTCTTCGGCTGGACCGCCGACGAGGCGCACTCCTTCGCCGTCCTGGACGCGTACACGGCCGCCGGCGGCAACTTCGTCGACACCGCCGACTCCTACTCGGCGTGGGCCGAGGGCAACCGGGGCGGCGAGTCCGAGACGATCATCGGCAAGTGGCTCAGGGAACGCGGCAACCGCTCCGAGGTGGTCATCGCCACCAAGGTCAGCCAGCACCCCGGGTTCCAGGGCCTGACGGCCGCCACCATCAAGGCCGCCGCCGACGCCTCCCTGCGGCGCCTGGGCACCGACCACATCGACCTGTACTACACCCACTACGACAAGCCGGAGGTGCCGGTCGAGGAGATCATCGGCACGCTGGACGAGCTGGTGAGGGCGGGCAAGGTCCGCCACATCGCCGCCTCCAACATCTCCGCCGAGCGCCTGCGCGCCTCCCTGGACTTCTCCGAACGCGAAGGGCTGGCCCGCTACGTGGCGCTCCAGCCCCACTACAACCTGGTCTCGCGCGCCACCTACGAGGGTGAGCTGCGGCGCGTCGCCGAGCGGTCCGGCCTCGCCGCCGTCCCGTACTACGCGCTGGCCTCCGGTTTCCTCACCGGCAAGTACCGGCCGGGCACCACGGTGGAGAGCGTGCGGGCGCAGGGCGCCGCCCGGCACCTGCGGACCGAGCGGGGGCGCAGGGTCCTCGCCGCCCTCGACGAGGTCGCCCGGGCCCACGGCGCCGAGGTCGCCTCCGTGGCCCTCGCCTGGCTCGCGGCCCAGCCCACGGTCGCCGCGCCGATCGCCTCCGCCAGGACGACCGAACAGCTCCCGGCCCTGCTGAAGGGGGTGGAGCTGCGGCTGACGGACGACGAGCTCACCGGGCTCACCGAAGCCTCCGCCTGACGGGCCCCGCGTCCTCCCGGGCGCCGGTGGCCGGCCCTCCCGCCGCGGAGGCCGGCGCGGGATGCCGGTCCGCCGCCGGCCGCCGGGTCCGCCGCCCGTCCCGGCCCCGGGCGTCCGCGGAGGCGGCCGAGGGCGCCGTCAGGGGGTGTCGAGGCCGTGGACCGTGGTCAGCTCGGCGAGTCCGGAGATCTCGAGCACCGGCGCCAGGAGCGGCGTGGCGATGATCTCGATGCGCTCGGTGTGGCGGAAGAGAACGCTCAGACCGGCGCTGTCGAGGTACTCGACGGCGGTCAGGTCGAGGACGAGCGGCCCCTCGGTGGTCTCGAGGGCCGCGGCCAGGGCGTCGGTGTTGCTCATGTCGATCTCGCCGGCCACCGTCAACTGGGCCGTGCCGTCGGGCCGTCGACCGGGAGTAAGGGTGAGAAGGGTGGTCATCAGGCAATCCTCGTGTGCATGTCGACGGTGGTGCCGGCCGCGCCGGAAGTGATGGTGACCTGCTGCATCAGAGCGCGCATCAGCGCAACGCCACGGCCCCGGTGGGTGTTGAGCTCGGGCTGGGGCGTCTTCCACCGTCCGGAGTCGGCGATGGTCAGGTGCAGATCGTCGACCCGGGCCTCGGCACGGAGCCGGACCGGGTCGCCGGGGGTGTCCCGATGCCCGTGTTCGATGGCGTTGGCACAGGCCTCGCCTGCCGCCACCAGGACGTTCTGGACGGTGTGCGGGGGCAGTTCGCACTGGTCGAGCCAACTGCGCAGGGCCTTGCGGACCGGGGCGAGCTGGGAGGACTCGGCGGGGAAGGCCATCTCCAGCGGCGCCGGGTGCCGGTAGAGCAGCAGCGCCACGTCGTCGTCGTAGCCGTCGACGGGGGCGAGCCGGGTCATGACCTGGGTGGCGAGGTCGTCGACAGCGGTGTCGCGGCCGGCCTGCACGGCTTCGCCGGCCTGGTCTATGCCCGCCGTCAGCGGGCGTCGCCTGCGTTCCACGAGGCCGTCGGTGTACAGCAGGAGCGTGGCGCGGGCCGGCACGGTGCAGCTGCCCTCGGGGCGGTCCCGGCCGGGACGCACGGCCAGCGGTACGGACCGGCCCTCGTCGAGGAGCCGGGTGGTGCCGTCGGAGTGGGCGAGGATGCCCGGCGGGTGTCCCGCGCTGGAGTAGGTGAGCAGGCCGGTGTCGGGGTCGAGGACACCGCAGAAGACCGTGGTGCACCGCGCGCCGGGAATGCCGGCGGCGAAGTGGTCCAGGGCCATCAGAGTCTGGGCGGGACTGGAGTCCTGGAGCAGCAGGGCGCGGCAGGCGCTGCGCAGCTGCCCCATGACGGTGGCGGCCTCCAGGCCCCGTCCGACGCAGTCCCCCACGACGATGCCGATGCGGCCGTCGGGCAGGGGGATGGTGTCGTACCAGTCGCCGCCGACCTCCAGGGGCTGGGTGGCGGGTTCGTAGCGGACGGCGAAGCCCTCGGGGAGCTCGGCCGGTCCGAGGATGGCGCGCTGCAGGGCGAGGGCCGTCTCGCGCTGCTGGTCGATCTGGTGGGCGCGGGCCAGCCCCTGGGCGAGCTGGCCGGCCAGCAGGGACAGCAGCAGCTGGTCCTCACCGGTGAACGGGCGCTGTTCCCCGAGGTCGATCCACACCACCATGGGGCCCTCGGGGTGGTTGACCGTGATGCCGGCCCCGGCGGTGTCGTCGTGGGGGGTGAGGAGGGACCGGTCGAACCAGGCGGTGAGCTTGTCGCGGCGTTCGGCGGGCAGGTCCTCCCAGCGCAGCCCGGCGTCGGTGGCCGTCACGGACGGCGGCCCGTCGGGGGTGGAGACGGCGGCGAGCACGCGGTCGGCGCGCCAGAGGTTCCTCAGCTCCGCCAGGGCCCCGGCGAGGGCCTCCGGCAGGCTGGTGGCCTGGGTCAGCCGCATGCTCAGGGCCGCCTGCGCGCTCTTGCGCTGGACGGCGTAGTGCTCGGCGGTGACGTCGCGGAAGGTGCCGACGGTCACCTTGCGTCCGGTGTCCGGGTCCTGCGCCTGGTTGAAGGTGGCCGTCACCCACAGCCGGTGCCCGTCGCGGTGGGTGACGGGGATGGTGTAGGAACCCTTGGGATCGTTCAGCACCTGGGCGAAGGCGTCCTCGACCTGGCGGTGCGCGTCGGGATCGGTCTCGGCGTCCGGCCACCAGGGATGGATCGGCTGGTAGGGCAGGCCCTCGGGGGTGTAGCCGAGGATGTCGGTGAAGGCCGTGTTGATCTCGACGACGGCACCGGCCTCGTCGCAGACGAAGAACGCCTCCTGCAGCGAGTCGACCAGCGCGGCGCGCCAGCGCGCCTGGTGGTTGCGCAGCCGGGCCAGTTCGACGTTGGCCCGCACCCGGGCGAGCAGTTCGGCCGCGGCGAACGGCTTGACGAGGTAGTCGTCGGCGCCGGCCTGGAGGCCCTCGATGGACGCCTCCTGTCCGGCCCGGGCGGACAGCAGCACCACCGGCACCGAGGCGGTCCGCGGATCGCCGCGCAGCGCCGCCACGAGTCCGAGGCCGTCGAGGCCGGGCATCATGACGTCGCTGATCACCAGGTCGGGCGCGTCGGCGCGGACGGCCTGCAGCGCCTCCCGGCCGTCCTTGACGGTGTCCACCTGGTACCCGGCGCCGTCCAGGAGGCGGGCGAGGTACTCGCGCATGTCGGCGTTGTCGTCGGCGACCAGCAGGCGCGCGGGGACGGCGTGCCCGGAGGCATGGTCCGACGCCTCGGCGGCCGTCGCCGGGGAACGCGTCTCGGCGACGGCCTCCTCCGGCAGCCAGCGCAGTGCCTCCTGCACGTAGCGGTCCGCGGTGGACACCCCGTGGTCGTCCTCGGCGGGCGCGAGGGCGTCGGGGGGCAGGTGGGCCGCGCCGAACGGCAGACGGATGGTGAAGCGGGTGCCCTCGCCCTCGGTGCTGTCGGCGGTGATCGTGCCGCCGTGCAGGCCGATCAGCTCCTTGACCAGGGCCAGTCCGATGCCGCTGCCCTCGTTGGAGCGGGAGCGGGCGTTCTCGATGCGGTGGAACCGTTCGAACAGCCGCGGCATCTCCTCCGGGGAGACACCGACGCCGGTGTCGGTGACGGTGACCACGGCGTGCCCGTCCCGGGCCCGGACGGTGACGCCGATCGAGCCGTCGAAGGTGAACTTCAGCGCGTTGCTGAGCAGGTTCAGGATCACCTTCTCCCACATCCCGCGGTCGACGTACACCCGCTCCGGGAGCGGGGGGCAGTCGATGCGGAAGTCCAGGCCGGCCTTGTCGACGGCGGACCGGAAGACACTGGCCAGGTCGGCGGTGACCTGGGGCAGGTCGACCGGCTCGTAGCGCGCCTGCATCCGGCCGGCCTCGATGCGGGAGAAGTCCAGCAGGGAGTTGACCAGCTTGCCCAGGCGCAGCCCGTTGCGGTGGATGATCTCCAGTTCCTCCCGCACGCGGGCGTCGGCCCCCGCCAGCCGGGTGCGCAGTTCCTCCACGGGCCCCATGATCAGGGTGAGGGGGGTGCGGAACTCGTGGCTGATGTTGGAGAAGAAGGTGGTCTTGGCCCGGTCCAGCTCGGCCAGTTCCTCGGCCCGCCGCTGCTGCGCCTCGTGGCTGCGGGCGCTGGCGATCCCCGCCGCGAGGTGACCCGCGGTCAGTTCGAGGAAGCCCTGGTAGGCGTCGTCCAGGGCCCGGTAGCGGTTCAGTCCGGCCACCAGGAACCCGTAGGGCGTGCCGCCCTGCTGCAGGAGCGGCAGCACCAGCGCCTGCACGGGCGGCTCCGGCCACTCCCCGGCCGGCAGGCCGGTGAACGGGGCGCCGTCGAGCGGCATCAGTACGGGCTGCCCCTGTGCCAGCGCCTCCACGGGCCACACGCCGGAGCCGCCGGCCGGCACGGCGGCGGGGGCGGCCGGGTGCCCCTCGGGCAGTCCGGTGGTGCCCGCCAGGTGCGCGGAGCCGTCGGGGTCGAGCAGGTAGGTCAGCGTGAAGGGCAGGTCCCGCTGGTTGCGGCTCAACTGCTGGGCGGCGAACGCCAGCACCTCCTGCTCGGTGCGGACCACGCTGGGGTCGGAGCCGAGGTCGCGCAGGGTCGTCATCCGGCGTTCGCCGATGACGCGCTCGGTCTCCTCGATGACCACGCAGAGCATGCCGACCACCGCGCCGGAGTCGTCGCGCAGCGGGCTGTAGCTGAAGGTGTGGTAGCTCTCCTCCGTGTAACCGGACCGTTCCAGGAACAGGAGCAGCCCCTCGTCCCAGGTCGCCTCTCCCGTGGTCAGCACGGTGTCGATCCGCGGGCCGATGTCCCCCCAGATCTCCTTCCACACCTCGCTCGCCGGCCGCCCCAGCGCCCACGGGTACTTGCTGCCCAGCGTGTCGCGCCGGTAGGCGGCGTTGCAGAAGAAGGTCAGCTCCGGTCCCCACGCCATCCACATCGAGAACCGGGACGACAGCAGGATGCTCACCGCGGTCTGCAGGCTCTGCGGCCACTGGTCCGGCGGGCCCAGCGGAGTCGCCGCCCAGTCCACCGCGGCAAGGTCCCGGCCGATCTCCTCGTCGGCGGCGAACACGTCCGCCCCGGCCGTTGCCACGAGCTCGCGCGCAGCGTCTTGCGACCGCTCCACTGGCCACCCTTTCGTCCGTGCCCACCAGATCGTCGAGCCGACCACGCCCGGGGCCGGCTCGACTCCGCCCCGCCCCTGTCCAGGGGTCGCCGCCGTCCGGAGCGGCCGTGAAAGAAGGTACCCGGACTGCCGCGCGTCACCGTCTTCGCCGGCGCCCCCCGGGGGGTCACCTCTCCGACTGCCGCGACTTCGTAGGATAAGCCAGCCGACCGGGCACCACTGCGCGGGTGGGCAAGAGCGGACACGGGACCGAGGAGCGGGGAAGAGAAGATGACGGCAAGTCCTGTGCAGGCTTCCCCGGCGCGGTCGGCCGACGAGGAGAGACGGCTGGCCGCCGTCCGCCGCTACCAGGTCCTGGACACCCCTTCCGACAAGACGTTCGACAGGATCGCGGTCCTGGCCGCCCGCATCTTCGACGTGCCCATGGCCACCGTGGCGATCGTGGACAGCGACCGGGTGTGGTTCAAGGCCACCCACGGGCTGACCGGCGTCAGCCAGATCGAACGCCGTCCGGACCTGTGCGCCTCCGCCCTCCTGCACGACGCGCCCTGTGTGGTGACCGACGCCCGCGCCCTCGCCGATCCCCTCTTCGAGGGGGACCCCGGTGTCCGCTTCTACGCCGCCGCGCCCATCACCACGTCCGACGGCCAGCGCCTGGGGACGGTCAACGTCCTGGACACCCGGCC
Source organism: Streptomyces sp. NPDC034670 (assembly GCF_055574875.1). NCBI lineage: Bacteria > Bacillati > Actinomycetota > Actinomycetes > Kitasatosporales > Streptomycetaceae > Streptomyces > Streptomyces sp. NPDC034670. The sequence goes on along the minus strand of NZ_JBVITR010000077.1, from coordinate 2,010 downwards.
GCGCACCCCCACCGAAACCCAGCTCGAAGCCCTCCAGGACCTGGCGGCACTGGTCATGGACGAACTGGAGCTGCGCCTGTCGGCCATACGCACGGTCACCGCCGAACGCGACCGGCGCGCCGAGGCCGAACGCCTCACCCGGACCCTGCAGCGCACCCTGCTGCCCCCGGCGCTGCCCACCGTCCCCGGCCTGCACGCGGCAGCCGCCTACCACACGGCCTCACCGCACGAGGTGGGCGGTGACTTCTACGACCTGTTCCCCCTGGACGACGGCAGGTGGGCGTTCTTCCTGGGCGACGTGTGCGGCAAGGGAGCGGACGCCGCGGCACTGACCTCGCTGACCCGGTACACCCTGCGCGCCGCCGCCATCTACGACCCCGACCCCTGTGCCGCCCTGACCAACCTCGACGCCGTCCTCAAGGGCGAGTACCAGGGCAGCGCCCCCCGCTACTGCACCGCGGTCTTCGGCGTCCTGCAGCCCCTGCCCGACGGCTGCTTCGACGTCACGCTGGCCGGCGGCGGTCATCCCTCCGCCCTCGCCCTGCGCGCGGACGGGACCGTGCAGCCGATCACCACCGCGGGCGGCCAGCTCGTCGGTATGCTGCCCGACCCCCAGTTCGTCCAGACCACCACCCGCCTGTCGCCGGGCGACGGCCTGCTGCTGTACACCGACGGCCTCACCGAAGCACGTACGGCCGACGGCTCGATGCTCGACGAGACCGGCCTCACCCGCTACCTGGCCTCGGCCACCGCCCCCGTCACGGACGATCCGGCGGCCGGTCTGCTCCAGACCGTCGAGGCCCTCCTGAGCGACCTCGGCGAGGGTGTCAGCGACGACACCGCGCTCCTCGCCCTGTCCGTACCCGCACGCTCCAAGAACCGCACCCAGGAGAACCGGTGACCGACCCCGACCGCCTCTTGACCGTCACACCCCGCCAGACCCCCTCGGGCCCCTACGTCCTGGAGGTGGCGGGTGAACTCGACCACCACACCGCCCATTCCCTGGCCCGGGCCGTCGACGAAGCCCCGTTCGACGACCACGACGTGGTCCTCGACCTGTCCGGGCTGACCTACTGCGACTCCACGGGCATCACGGTGCTCATCACCGCCTACCACAGGTCGCAGGCCGCCGGCTCGTCCCTCAGCCTGGCGGGTGTCCGCCCCGACCAGATGCGCGTCTTCCAAGTGGTCGGCCTCGACCAGGTCTTCACCTTCCACCCCAGCGCCGAAGCGGCCCTCTCCTCCCTGCGGGACGGATGACACCGGCGCGGACGGGACTCCGACCGCCGCTCCCGGACTCCTTACGTCTCCCCCGGGCCGCAGGGGCCGGGCGGCGCCCCTCCGGCGAGCCGGAGTCAGCCGCTCAGGGCGATGCGCGCGGTGATGCGCTTCCCGGCCGGTTCGCGCCGGACGTCGACGTCCCGGCACAGGGCGAGGACGATCTCCAGACCGTGCTGTCCGACCCGGCCGGGGTCCGCGGGCTTCGGTGACGGCAGGGCCGTGCCACCGTCCCGGACGGTGACGGCCACCGTGTCCGCCTCCAGGGCCAACGACAGCTCCACGGGGTCCGCACCGTACTTGACCGCGTTGGTGATCAACTCGCTCACCACCAACTGCACGGCGTGCACCGTGCCGTCGGACAGCGTTCCCGCCCGGCCTTCACGCAGCACGGCCAGGTACTCGGCCGCGAAGCGGCGCGCGTCGGCGATGCGGAAGGCGCCCCGTTCGAAACGTACCGCGCGGCCTTCCGGGCCGGCCACGGCCGGTGCGGGCCCGGTGGACGCCCCGCCCGGCCCGGCGTCGTGTATGCCTCCCAACAGTCAAGCAACTCCCCGTGATGCACGGCACACCGACGCGCGCCGCGTGATCAGAACATCGGCCGTCCCTACAGTAGTGTCCGTTCCCCGCGCCCTGCGCGCCGCCGTGCGCCGCGCCCCGCGCGGGTGCGCTCCTCGTCCGCTCCCGTCTCAGTCGGTGGTGAGCATGCCCGCCCGCAGCCGCTTCAGGATG
>NZ_JBVITR010000076.1:16072-23099 GCF_055574875.1 Streptomyces sp. NPDC034670 | reverse complement strand
AAGAAAAAAACAACACCATACGCCGCCCCCCCCCCCCCCCCCCCCTCGCCCCCCCCCCCCCCCCCCCCCCCCCCCCCCCCCCCCCCCCCCCCCCCCCCCCCCCCCCCCCCCCCCCCCGTGCCGCGTGACGGGGGGTCGCGGCGGGGGCGCGTGTTTCCGGCGATCCGTGCGGGAATGCGTGTGGCGCACCCCCTGGACAGATCATGAGGTTAGGCTAACCTAAGCGTGTTTACCGCCCCAGGGCCGTGAGCGCGCCCCGCCGGCTCCGTACGCACGAAAGCAGACCCAGCCATGCCGAACGCCAGAACCGCCCGTCTCTCCCGTCGCGGACTGCTCGCCGCCGGTGGCGCCCTCGGACTCGGCGCCGTGCTCGCGGCCTGCGGGAACGACGACGCGAAGAGCGGCGGCTCGGACTCGACGGGGGGCGGCGGGTCCACGTCCGGCCCCTGGTCCTTCAAGGACGACCGCGGCACCACCGTCAAGCTCGACGAGACCCCCGCGAACATCGTCGCGTTCACCGGTGTCGCCGCCGCCCTGTACGACTACGGCATCGAGGTCAAGGGCGTCTTCGGCCCGACCGAGACCAAGGACGGCAAGGCCGACGTCCAGGCCGGGGACATGGACATCAGCAAGGTGACCGTCCTCGGCAACGTCTGGGACCAGTTCAACGTCGAGAAGTACGCGGCCCTCGCGCCCGACGTCCTCATCTCCACGATGTTCGACGACGCCGGCACCCTCTGGTACGTCCCCGAGGCCTCGAAGGACAAGATCGCCAAGCTCGCCCCGAGCGTCGGCATCTCCGTCTACGACCGCCAGCTGACCGCCTCGCTGCAGCGCATGTGGGAGCTCGCCGAGTCGCTCGGCGGCGACATGAGGGCGGCGAAGGCCGCCGACGCCAAGAAGCGCTTCGAGGAGGCCTCGGAGCGGCTGCGCAAGGCCGTCAGGGCCAACCCCGGCATCAAGGTGATGGCCGCCTCCGCGAGCCAGGAGATCTTCTACGTCTCCGGCACCAACCTCTCCGTCGACCTGGAGTACTTCAAGGCCCTCGGCGTGGACTTCGTCGAGCCGCCGGAGGAGGCCAAGGCCGAGGGCGGCGGCTGGTTCGAGGGGCTCAGCTGGGAGAACGTCGACAAGTACCCGGCCGACGTCATCATGATGGACGACCGCTCCTCGGCCATCCAGCCCGCCGACATCACCGAGGCGACCTGGAAGAAGCTCCCCGCGGTCAAGGCCGGCCAGGTCATCCCGCGCTCCGCCGAGCCGATCCTGTCCTACGACAAGTGCGTCCCGCTGGTCGAGAACCTCGCCGAGGCCATCGAGAAGGCCAGGAAGGTCGGCTGACGCCCTTCCGGCACCGCCGACACCTCCTCCGGGAGCCATGCGTGAGCACCGCCGCGGCCGCCCGTTCCGTTTCCCCGCCCTCCGGGGCGCACGGACGAGGCGGCCCGGCCCGTCCCCGGCCCCTCGCCCCCGCCCCGGGCCGCGGGGCGTCCGCCGCCACGGGCGCGACCGGTGGCGCCCGGGCCCCTCGCGGGTCCCGCGGCCTCCGCACCGCCCGGCTCCCGTCCGCCGCACGTCCGCACGGCCGCACGGCCGCACGTCCGCACGGCCGTACGTCCGTACGGACGCATCGCGGGCGCGTCCGTCCGCGTGGATCCGCCGCGCCAACCAGGGCATTTCCGTAGGGAGTTGGACCATCCCCCCGGCTTCGGAGTGATCGCGGTCACGATCGGCGGGGACAGCCTCCCGACCCGGCGAGGTTAGGCTAACCTAACCAAGGCCGCGAGCCGCTCCGCGGCCCGCTCCCTGCCCCGCACCGGACCGTCCCCACCGGGAGGACCCCCCATGCGCTCGCACCTGCTCAACGACACCACCACGGAGCATTACCGCCGCTCCGTGACCGAAGGAGTCGAGCGGGTGGCCGCCAAACTCGCCACCACCGAACGGCCGTTCACCGGCGTCACGGTCGACGCCCTCGCCCCCCGCATCGAGCGGATCGACCTGGACCAGCCGCTGCACGACACCACCGCGGTGCTGGACGAACTGGAGGACGTCTACCTCCGGGACGCGGTCTACTTCCACCACCCCCGCTACCTCGCCCACCTCAACTGCCCGGTCGTCATCCCGGCCCTGCTCGGCGAGGCCGTGCTCTGCGCCGTCAACTCCTCCCTGGACACCTGGGACCAGTCGGCCGGCGGCACCCTCATCGAGCGCAAGCTCATCGACTGGACCGCCCGGCGCGTCGGCCTCGGCCCGGGGGCCGACGGCGTCTTCACCTCCGGCGGCACCCAGTCCAACCTCCAGGCGCTGCTGCTGGCGCGCGAGGAGGCCAAGACCGGGTCCCTCGCGAAACTGCGCGTCTTCGCCTCCGAGGCCGGCCACTTCAGCGTGCAGAAGTCCGCGAAACTGCTGGGCCTCGGACCGGACGCGGTGGTGCCGGTCCCCGTCGACCACGACAAGCGGCTCCAGACCGTCGCCCTCGCCCACGAGCTGGAACGCTGCGTCGAGGCGGGCCTGGTCCCCATGGCCGTCGTCGCCACCGCCGGCACCACCGACTTCGGCTCCATCGACCCGCTGCCCGAGATCGCCGGACTGTGCGCGCAGTACGGCGTCTGGATGCACGTGGACGCCGCCTACGGCTGCGGCCTGCTCGCCTCGCTGAAGTACCGGGACCGCATCGCCGGCATCGAGCGCGCCGACTCCGTCACCGTCGACTACCACAAGTCCTTCTTCCAGCCGGTCAGTTCCTCCGCCGTGCTGGTCCGCGACGCGGCCGTGCTGCGGCACGCCACCTACCACGCGGAGTACCTCAACCCGCGCCGCGCGGTGGCCGAGCGCATCCCCAACCAGGTCGACAAGTCCCTGCAGACCACCCGCCGGTTCGACGCGCTCAAGCTGTGGATGACGCTGCGCGTGATGGGCGCCGACGGCATCGGCCGGCTCTTCGACGAGGTGTGCGACCTGGCCGCCGAGGGCTGGGAGCTCCTCGCCGCCGACCCGCGCTTCGACGTGGTCGTCCGGCCGTCGCTGTCCACGCTCGTCTTCCGCTACGTCCCGGCGGCCGTCACCGACCCCGCCGAGATCGACCGGGCCAACCTCCACGCCCGCAAGGCCCTGTTCGCCTCCGGTGACGCGGTGGTCGCGGGCACCAAGGTCGCCGGGCGCCACTACCTGAAGTTCACCCTGCTCAACCCCGAGACCACGACGGCCGACATCACCGCCGTCCTCGACCTGATCGCCGGCCACGCCGAGCAGTACCTGGGAGAGTCCCTTGACCGCGCTTCCTGAAGCCCCGGAAACCACCCACGACTTCGTCGGCATCGGACTGGGCCCCTTCAACCTCGGCCTCGCCTGCCTGACCGAGCCCATCGACGGGCTCGACGGCGTCTTCCTGGAGTCCAAGCCGGACTTCGAGTGGCACGCCGGGATGTTCCTCGACGGCGCCCACCTGCAGACGCCGTTCATGTCGGACCTGGTCACCCTCGCCGACCCGACGTCCCCGTACTCCTTCCTCAACTACCTGAAGGAGAAGGGCCGGCTCTACTCGTTCTACATCCGGGAGAACTTCTACCCGCTGCGGATCGAGTACGACGACTACTGCCGCTGGGCCGCCGGCAAGCTGTCCTGCGTCCGCTTCGGCGCGACGGTCACCGAGGTGACCTACGACGAGGCCGCCGAGGTGTACGCCGTGCGCACCCGGGCCGGGGAGACCTACCGCGCGCGGCACCTGGTCCTCGGCACCGGCACCGTGCCGTTCGTCCCCGAGGCGTGCCGCGGCCTGGAGGGCGACGTCCTGCACACCGCGCAGTACGCGCACCGCAGGGCGGAGCTGCGCGGGAAGAAGTCGATCACGGTCGTCGGCAGCGGGCAGAGCGCCGCCGAGATCTACCACGAGCTGCTCTCCGAGATCGACGTCCACGGCTACTCGCTCAACTGGGTCACCCGCTCCCCGCGGTTCTTCCCGCTGGAGTACACCAAGCTGACCCTGGAGATGACCTCCCCGGACTACATCGACTACTTCCGCGCGCTGCCCGAGGAGACCCGCTACCGGCTGGAGAAGCAGCAGAAGGGCCTGTTCAAGGGCATCAACTCGGACCTGATCGACGCGATCTTCGACCTGCTGTACCAGAAGAACGTCGAGAGCGGCGGCCGCGGCGTCCCCACCCGGCTGCTCACCAACTCCTCGCTGACCTCCGCGCGGTACGAGGACGGCGGCTACACGCTCGGCTTCCACCAGGACGAGCAGGACAAGGACTTCGCACTGCGCACCGAGGGCCTGGTGCTGGCCACCGGCTACCACTACGAGCCGCCGGCCTTCCTCGACCCCGTCCGCGACCGGCTCCGCTTCGACGGGCACGGCCGTTTCGACGTGACCCGCAACTACGCCGTCGACGTGACCGGGCGGGGCGTCTTCCTGCAGAACGGCGGCGTCCACACGCACAGCGTCACCAGCCCCGACCTGGGCATGGGCCCGTACCGCAACAGCTGCATCATCCGCGAGATGCTCGGCACCGAGTACTACCCCGTGGAGAAGTCCATCGCGTTCCAGGAGTTCGCCGTATGAGCACCGACGACGCCGGCTTCCGCAACGAGCTCGGCACCTTCACCGTCCGCCCGCTCGACCCGCCGCGCGACGCCGGGCTGCTGCACCGCTGGGTCACCCACCCCAAGGCCGCGTTCTGGATGATGCAGGACGCGGAGCCGGAGGACGTCGAGCGCGCGTACCGGGAGATCGCGGCCGACGAGCACCACCACGCGTACCTCGGGCTGCACGACGGCCGGCCCGCCTTCCTGATGGAGCGGTACGACCCCGCCCACCGCGAGCTGGCCGGCCTGTACGAGCCGGAGCCGGGGGACGTCGGCATGCACTTCCTGGTCGCGCCCGCCGACACCCCGGTGCACGGCTTCACCCGGTCGGTGATCACCGCCGTGATGGCGCACCTGTTCGCCGACCCGTCGACCCGGCGCGTCGTCGTCGAGCCGGACGTGTCCAACAAGGCGGTGCACGCCCTGAACGAGGCCGTGGGGTTCGTGCCCGTACGGGAGATAGACAAGCCGGAGAAGAGGGCCTTGCTGAGCTTCTGCACCCGTGAGCGGTTCACCGCGGCCACGGGGGTGGGCGCATGAGCCTCGCCGACGCCGTGGCCCACCTGACCCCCGAGCGCTGGGCGACGGCCAACCGCCTGCTGATCCGCAAGGCGCTCGCCGAGTTCGCGCACGAGCGGCTGATCACCCCCGAGGAGACGGGCGGGGGACGCTACACCGTCCGCAGCGACGACGGCCTGACCGAGTACCGCTTCACCGCCGTGCGCCGGGCCCTGGACCACTGGCAGGTGGACGCCGACTCCATCAGCCGCCACCGCGGGGAGGACGAACTCCCCCTCGCGGCCCTGGACTTCTTCATCGAGCTGCGGAAGGCGCTGGGGCTGAGCGACGAGGTCCTGCCGGTGTACCTGGAGGAGATCTCCTCCACCCTCTCCGGCACCTGCTACAAGCTCGCCAAGCCGCGGGTCACCTCCGCCGAGCTGGCCCGCGGCGACTTCCAGGCCGTCGAGACCGGCATGACCGAGGGCCACCCCTGCTTCGTCGCCAACAACGGACGGCTCGGCTTCGACGTCCACGAGTACCTGGCGTACGCGCCGGAGGCGGCGAACCCGGTGCGGCTGGTCTGGCTGGCCGCGCACCGCTCGCGGGCCGCGTTCACGGCCGGCGCCGGCATCGAGTACGAGCCGTTCCTGCGGCAGGAGCTGGGCGAGGAGACCGTGGAGCGGTTCCACGGCGTCCTGCGCGGGCAGGGCCTCGACCCCGCCGACTACCTCCTCGTCCCCGTCCACCCCTGGCAGTGGCACAACAAGCTCGCCGTCACCTTCGCCGCCGAGGTCGCGCGCCGGAACCTGGTCTGCCTGGGCGAGGGCGACGACGCGTACCTGGCGCAGCAGTCCATCCGGACCTTCTTCAACGTCTCCCACCCCGAGAAGCACTACGTGAAGACGGCCCTGTCCGTCCTCAACATGGGCTTCATGCGCGGGCTGTCGGCCGCCTACATGGAGGCGACCCCGGCGATCAACGACTGGCTGGCCCGGCTGATCGAGAACGACCCGGTGCTGCGGGCGACGGGCCTGTCGATCATCCGGGAGCGGGCGGCGGTCGGCTACCGGCACCTGGAGTACGAGCGGGCCACCGACCGCTACTCGCCGTACCGGAAGATGCTGGCGGCGCTGTGGCGGGAGAGCCCGGTGCCCTCGCTGGAGGACGGCGAGACCCTGGCCACCATGGCGTCGCTGCTCCACGTCGACCACGAGGGGAAGTCCTTCGCGGGCGCGCTGGTCGCGCGGTCGGGGCTGGCGCCGGCCGAATGGCTGCGGCACTACCTGCGCGCCTACTACACCCCGCTGCTGCACAGCTTCTACGCCTACGACCTGGCGTACATGCCGCACGGGGAGAACGTCATCCTGGTCCTGAGGGACGGGGTGGTGCGGCGGGCGGTCTACAAGGACATCGCCGAGGAGATCGTGGTGATGGACCCGGACGCGGTGCTGCCGCCGGAGGTCTCGCGGATCCGCGTGGAGGTCCCCGACGACCAGAAGCTGCTGTCGATCTTCACGGACGTCTTCGACTGCTTCTTCCGCTTCCTGGCCGCGAACCTCGCCACCGAGGGGATCCTGGACGAGGACGGCTTCTGGCGCACGGTCGCGGAGGTCACCCGCGAGTACCAGGCCTCGGTGCCCGAACTCGCCGACCGGTTCGACCGGTACGACGTGTTCGCCCCCGAGTTCGCGCTGTCCTGCCTCAACCGGCTCCAGCTGCGCGACAACCGGCAGATGGTGGACCTCGCGGACCCGTCCGGCGCGCTCCAGCTGGTCGGCACCCTGGAGAACCCCCTCGCGGGGCGCTGACCCGCGAGGGCCCGCGGACCGGGGGGGACCCCCGAGGGCGGTGCTGTTGGGGGGCCGCCCGGGTTGTTGTTCCCCCGGGCCTTCGGCCGGCTGGCAAGGGAACCCGGGGGAGTTGTGGGTGCCCCGGCCCC
>NZ_JBVITR010000076.1:0-16062 GCF_055574875.1 Streptomyces sp. NPDC034670 | reverse complement strand
TGTCCTGCCCGAACTGTCTCAACCGAAAAAACAACGGGCAGGTGGTGACCCCCGGGCCCCCGCCCGGCCCCTCCAGGCGGGCGGCCACCCGGGAAACCCCCCCCCCCGCCCCCCCCCCCCCCCGGGCCCGCGGACCGGCGGGCACCCCGGAGTACGGTCCTGCGGGGTGCCCGCCCGTGTCGTCGCCCCCCGGTCCGTCAGCCGGCCGGCCAGGGCACCTGCGGGGACCTGTGGTACCCGATGCCCAGCGCGTCCCATCGCGGCCCCTGTGCCGCGAGCCGCACCCGGTAGTCCTCCCAGTCGTGCGTGGCCGCGGGGGACCAGCCCAGCTCGGCCACGCCCGGGAGCCGCGGGAAGGCCATGTACTCGAGGTGGGCGGAGTTCTCCAGGGTCTCCGTCCACAGCGGCGCCTCGACCCCGCGCACCGCGGAGGCGGGCACGCCCGGCAGGTAGGCGCCCGGGTCCCAGTCGTAGGACCGCTCCACCTCGACGTGGCCGGCCCAGGACAGGCCGAGCGGGGTGTCCGCGTCGTACTTCATGTCGAGGTAGACCCGGTCGGCCGGGGAGAGGATCAGCCCGGTGCCGTTCCGGGCGGCCTCGGCGACCTGCTCCTTCTCCCGTGCGCCGGTGCCGTCCAGGCCCCAGTACTGGACGAGGGCCCCCCTGGCCGGGCGGGCGCCGGTGAGCTGGTGCCAGCCGACGACGGTCTTGCCGTACTTCGCGACGACCGGCTGCACCCGGTCCATGAACTTCACGTAGTCCTCGTGCGGGGTGGAGTGCGCCTCGTCGCCGCCGATGTGGAGGTAGCGGCCGGGGGTGAGCGCGGCCAGCTCGCGCACCACGTCGTCCACGAAGTCGTAGGTGACCTCCTTGCCGACGCACAGCGAGCTGAAGCCGACCTCGATGCCGGTGTAGAGCGGGGGCGCCACGCCGTCGCAGTTCAGCTCGGCGTAGGAGGCCAGGGCCGCGTTGGTGTGGCCCGGCATGTCGATCTCGGGGACGACCTCCAGGTGGCGGGCGGCCGCGTGGCGGACGATCTCCCGGTAGTCGGCCTTGGTGTAGTACCCGCCGGGGCCGCCGCCGACCTCGGTGGAGCCGCCGTGGGCGGTCAGGCGCGGCCAGGAGTCGACGGCGATGCGCCAGCCCTGGTCGTCGCTGAGGTGCAGGTGCAGTTTGTTGATCTTGTACAGGGCGAGCTGGTCGATGTAGCGCTTGACCTCGTCGACGGTGAAGAAGTGCCGGGAGACGTCCAGCATCGCGCCGCGCCAGGCGTAGCGCGGGGTGTCCTCGATGGTGCCGCCCGCCACCAGCCAGGGGCCGGGCTGCACGGAGTCCTTCTCGACGGCCGCGGGGAGCAGCTGCCGCAGGGTCTGCACGCCGTGGAAGAGGCCGGCGGGCCGCGCGGCGGTGAGGGTGATGCCCGAGCGGCCGCTGTCCAGGCGGTAACCCTCCGTCCCGAAGGGGCCCTCGGCGAGGCGGAGCCGGATGCCGCCCCGGCCGTGCCCGGTGACCGGCAGGCGGTAGCCGGTGGAGGGCCGCAGGACGTCGGCGAGGTACTCGCCGACGCGGCGGGCCTCGCGGGAGCCGTCGACCCGGATGCGGGTGTCCTCGGTGATGCGGTACGGGGACCCGCCCGGCTCCACCGAGGCGGGGGCCGGGACCACCCGGCCGAGCGGGACCGGGGCGGTCGCGCCCCGGCCGGGGCCCGCTCCCAGGGTGGCGGCTCCGGCCGCCACGACCAGCAGCAGGGACCCGAACAGCCGGATGGTGCGGGGAGTCGTTCCGTGGTGCCGTCGTTGCCGTCTCACGCGTGCTCCCGTCTCTGTCAACTCCGTGTCCCGGCAAGGGAGACCGGGAAGGGTCTAGACCACTATCCCGCAGAACCGGTGAAACAATCCCCCCATGGCGGAAATCATCCAGAAGGACGGCACCTGGACCTTCGACGCGGACGCGCTGCGGCTGACTCCCGGGCGGGACAAGGGCGTCGGCCTGCTGCGCAGGACCCTGGGTGAACTGGTGGTGCCTCTGCGGGCATTGGCGGGCATATCGTTCGAACAGGGCAAGAAGACGGGGCGGTTGAGGCTGCGGCTGCGCGACGGCGCCGACCCGCTGCTGCACGCGACCCGCGGCCGGCTCACCGAACCGCACGACCCGTACCAGCTGGTCGTCGAGTCCGACCGCTACGGGGTCGCCGAGTACTTCACCCAGGAGGTGCGCAGCGCCCTGCTGCTGGAGCAGGTCCCCTCCGACCCGGTCGCCGAGTACCTGCTGCCCGGCCCGTCCGTGCCGCTGTCGGTGTCCGCCGGGGACGGCGCGGTGAGCTTCGACGGCGAGCGGGTCCGCCTGGAGTGGAACTGGAAGACGGAGGACGCCAAGGCCGCCGCCGGCACCCGCACGCTGGCGCTGGCCGACATCACCGCCGTGGAGTGGCTGCCGTCGATCGGGCTGGAGAACGGCCACCTCCGCTTCACCGTGCGCAACGTCCCCACCGAGGCCCCGGCCAAGTACGACCCGCACGCGGTGGAGCTGTGGGGCTTCAAGAAGGACCCGCTGATGGCGCTCGTCGCCGCCGCCGTCCAGGCGCGCCTGCCCCATCCGGCCGCCCGGAGCACCGGGGACGAGCGGCCCGCGGCGCCCGGGACCGCGGGCGCGCCCGTCGCGGCCCTCACCTCCGCCCCTCCCCCCGCTCCCGCCCCCGCCCCCGTCGAGCACGATCACGACGCCCTGCTGCGCCGGCTGCGGGAACTGGGCGAGCTGCACCGCTCCGGGGTGCTGACGGACGAGGAGTTCGCCCTGGCCAAGCAGGCGATCCTGAAGCGCATGTGACGGCGTCCCCGGCCCCGGGGACCACGGGGAAGCCCTCGGGGACATACTCCTGCCCGAAATCGGGCACGATTCTTGCGAAACGGCCGCCGGTACCTCAGGATCGTCGGGTGCACGACGAACTTGTTGATCATCTGACGCGGTCCACGCCCCTCAGCCGGGGCGAGGCGCTGCGCGTGGTCCAGGACGTGCTCGCCTACTTCGACGAGACGACCGAGGAGTACGTCCGTCGCCGCCACCGCGAGCTGCAGGCCCAGGGCCTGGTGAACGCGACGATCTTCGAACGGATCGAGGCGGACCTCAAATACCGCGCGGTGGCCCCGCCCGAGCTCTCGCTCCGGCAGCTGCGCCGCATCGTCTACGGCTAGGAACGACCCATATGTGCGGAATCGTCGGATACATCGGCAGGCGTGAGGCCGCTCCCCTGCTGCTCGAGGGCCTGCAGCGCCTGGAGTACCGCGGCTACGACTCGGCGGGCATCGCCGTCACCTCCCCGAAGGCGTCGGGCCTGAAGACGGTCAAGGCCAAGGGCCGGGTGCGCGACCTGGAGGCCAAGGTCCCCGCGCGCTTCAAGGGCACCACCGGCATCGCCCACACCCGCTGGGCCACCCACGGCGCCCCGTCCGACGTGAACGCCCACCCGCACCTGGACGCCGAGGGCAAGGTCGCCGTCGTCCACAACGGCATCATCGACAACGCCTCCGACCTGCGCCGCAAGCTGGAGGCGGACGGGGTCGAGTTCCTCTCCGAGACGGACACCGAGGTCCTCACCCACCTGATCGCCCGCTCGGGGGCCGAGAAGCTGGAGGACAAGGTCCGCGAGACCGTGCGCCTCATCGAGGGCACCTACGGCATCGCCGTCCTGCACGCCGACTTCCCGGACCGCATCGTGGTGGCCCGCAACGGCTCGCCCGTCGTGCTCGGCATCGGCGAGAAGGAGATGTTCGTCGCCTCCGACATCGCCGCCCTGGTCGCCCACACCCGGCAGATCGTCACCCTCGACGACGGCGAGATGGCCACCCTCAAGGCCGACGACTTCCGCACGTACACCACCGAGGGCACCCGGACCACCGCCGAGCCGACCACCGTGGAGTGGGAGGCGGCCTCCTACGACATGGGCGGCCACGACACCTACATGCACAAGGAGATCCACGAGCAGGCCGAGGCCGTGGACCGCGTGCTGCGCGGCCGGATCGACGACCGCTTCTCCACCGTGCGCCTGGGCGGCCTGAACCTGGACGCCCGCGAGGCGCGCCGGATCCGCCGCGTGAAGATCCTCGGCTGCGGCACCTCGTACCACGCCGGCATGATCGGCGCGCAGATGATCGAGGAGCTGGCCCGCATCCCCGCCGACGCCGAGCCGGCCTCGGAGTTCCGCTACCGCAACGCGGTCGTGGACCCCGACACCCTGTACGTCGCGGTCTCGCAGTCCGGTGAGACCTACGACGTGCTGGCGGCCGTGCAGGAGCTGAAGCGCAAGGGCGCGCGGGTGCTGGGCGTGGTGAACGTCGTCGGCTCCGCGATCGCCCGCGAGGCGGACGGCGGCATCTACGTGCACGCCGGCCCCGAGGTGTGCGTGGTGTCCACCAAGTGCTTCACCAACACCACGGTCGCCTTCGCCCTGCTCGCCCTGCACCTGGGCCGCACCCGCGACCTGTCCGTGAGCGACGGCAAGCGGATCATCGAGGGCCTGCGCCGGCTGCCGGGGCAGATCGCCGAGATCATGGAGCAGGAGGAGGACGTCAGGAAGCTGGCCCTGGAGTACGCCGAGGCCCGCTCGATGCTCTTCATCGGCCGCGTGCGGGGCTACCCGGTGGCCCGCGAGGCCTCCCTGAAGCTCAAGGAGGTCTCCTACATCCACGCCGAGGCCTACCCGGCCTCCGAGCTCAAGCACGGCCCGCTGGCCCTGATCGAGCCCGCGCTGCCCACGGTCGCGATCGTGCCCGACGACGACCTGCTGGAGAAGAACCGCGCCGCGCTGGAGGAGATCAAGGCCCGCAGCGGCCGGATCCTCGCCGTGGCCCACCAGGAGCAGGAGAAGGCCGACCACACGATCGTCGTCCCCAAGAACGAGGACGAACTGGACCCGATCCTCATGGGCATCCCGCTCCAACTCCTCGCCTACCACACGGCGCTGGCCCTGGGCCGGGACATCGACAAGCCGCGCAACCTCGCCAAGTCGGTGACGGTGGAGTAGCGGTCCCCCGGGGGCGCGGGAAGCCCCGCGCCCGCCCCGGGCGCCCGCACACGGGCCGGAACGGCGGAGGGACCCCGCGTGCGGGCACGCGGGGTCCCTCCCGTGCGGAAGCCGTCACGTGCGGAAGCCGTCACGCGCGGGGGCCGTCACGCGACGGTCCGCCGGCGCGTCACGGGATGACGACCACCGGCCGCTGCGCCCGCTTGGCGAGCCGTCCGGCCACCGAGCCGAAGATCCGGCCCGCGAGGCCGTGGGTGGAGCCGACCACGATCGCGTCGGCCTCGTACTCCCGGCCCACTTCCTCGAGTTCGTGGCAGATGTCGCCCCCGCGCTCGACCAGGATCCAGGGCACCTCGGTGAGGTGGTCCGCGCAGGCGAGTTCGAGACCGAGGACCTCGGTGCGGTGGTCCGGGACGTCCACGAAGACCGGGGGCTCGCAGCCCGCCCACACCGTGGTGGGCAGCCGGTTGGCGACGTGGACGATGATCAGCCCCGAGCCGAGCCGCCGCGCCATGCCGATCGCGTAGGCGAGGGCCCGCTCGCTGGAGTTCGAGCCGTCGAAGCCGACGACCACCCCGTGCCGGAACGCGGGATCGCACGCGTGGCGCGACTCCTCCGCCGCCGTGGGATCGGCCGCCGTGGGATCGGCGACCGGCCGCTTGCGGTCCGCGGGTTCGAAGAATTCGTGACCGGCCATGGCTGTCTCGGAGTGGTGATCCTTTGATGGGGGACGACAGTGTGCGGCGGAGCTGTGTCCGGGAATCATCTTCCCAACCCCATACCCCCAAGGGTACGGCGGCACGCCTCCTAAGCCCAGATCCCGCGCGCGTCGGCTGGCGGGTTCCCCGGAGCATGCACGAGGGGACGCCCGCGACGCAATGGTTGCTGTGCCGTACAGGCGGTTTGCGCGGGATGCGCTCAACCGCGAGAGTGGGGCGCCCCGGGCCGTCCGCCCCGGACGCGCGGCACCCGCCGGCCGGCCGCGCGGCCGGCCCCGCGCCCCGCGTCGCGGGGAGGGCGGGCCGCGTCCGGACCGCCCTCCCCCGGGCGGCACCGGGTGACACCGGACGGCACCGGGTGACGCCGGACGGCACCGGAGCGCACCGGTCGGCTGACCGGTTTCCGCGCACGCGCCCGTATCTTTTCAGCCAACTTCCGCTCCCCCCGCATCCTCTGTCGCACCCACCCCCCAACCCCCGTTCGACCTGCACGGAAAGGGTCACGGGGGTCCTGCGCACCCTACGGGGATTGGCCACTGCGACGAGGCGCACTTCCCTGTACGGCCCGGGAGTGCAACGCTTCGTGATCGAATGCTTCACGCCAAGTTGCCAAGTCGACAATGCACCGGGCGCCGAACTGGCCACCGGGGCACGGCGGGACGCAGTAGATTCGATCTTGACTGTCGTACGGCGGGGGACTCGTGCAGGACCGAGGGGAAACGTGCAGGAGCGACACAACCGAGGAGCCGCGACCACCGAGGGGGGCTTAGCAGGATGAGCCACGACTCCACTGCCGCGCCGGAGACCGCGGCCCGGAAACTCTCCGGGCGACGCCGCAAGGAGATCGTCGCGGTGCTGCTGTTCAGCGGCGGCCCCATTTTCGAGAGTTCCATACCGTTGTCGGTGTTCGGGGTTGACCGCCAGGACGCCGGCGTGCCGCGCTACCGCCTGCTGGTGTGCGGCGGCGAGGAGGGCCCGCTGCGGACCACGGGGGGCCTGGAACTCACCGCACCACACGGGCTGGAGGCGATAGCGAGGGCGGGCACCGTCGTGGTGCCGGCCTGGCGCTCGATCACCTCACCACCGCCCCAGGAGTCGCTCGACGCGCTGCGCCGGGCCCACGAGGAGGGCGCCCGCATCGTCGGACTGTGCACCGGCGCCTTCGTCCTCGCGGCGGCGGGCCTGCTGGACGGCCGGCCCGCGACCACTCACTGGATGTACGCGCCGACGCTGGCCAAACGCTACCCGTCGGTGCACGTCGATCCGCGGGAGCTCTTCGTGGACGACGGCGACGTGCTGACCTCCGCGGGCACCGCGGCCGGAATCGACCTGTGCCTGCACATCGTGCGCACGGACCACGGCCACGAGGCGGCCGGGGCGCTCGCCCGGCGCCTGGTCGTCCCGCCGCGCCGCAGCGGCGGCCAGGAGCGCTACCTCGACCGGTCTTTACCGGAGGAGATCGGCGCCGACCCGCTCGCCGAGGTCGTCGCCTGGGCGCTGGAGCACCTCCACGAGCAGTTCGACGTGGAGACGCTGGCGGCCCGCGCGTACATGAGCCGCCGCACGTTCGACCGCCGGTTCCGCTCGCTCACCGGCAGCGCGCCGCTGCAGTGGCTGATCACGCAGCGGGTGCTGCAGGCGCAGCGCCTGCTGGAGACGTCGGACTACTCGGTCGACGAGGTCGCCGGCCGCTGCGGCTTCCGCTCGCCGGTCGCCCTGCGCGGCCACTTCCGGCGCCAGCTCGGCTCGTCCCCGGCCGCCTACCGGGCCGCCTACCGCGCGCGGCGCCCGCAGTCCGACCGGAACCAGGACGCCGACGGCACCGCGAACACCTCGGGAGGCGCGCCGCCCGGCCAGCAGGGACACCCGGGACCGCCCGGCCACCCGGGGCAGGCGGCGGCCGCCCCGCCCCCGGAGACCTCCCTCCCGTACCAGTCCCGCCGCACCGCGGCGGTGAGCGCCCTGGGCCCGTCCCTGACGGCCTCGGCCTCCTCGGCGGACTCCGGCCGCGAGGCCTACGTCCCGTCCCGGGCCGGCGTCCCGGGGCAGCGTGGCGCGACGTGACCGCGGGGTGACCGCGGGGGTGAGGTAGACGGCGCGCCGGCGGCGCACACCGGGCGGGGGCGGAGGCACGGACCTCCGGCCCCGCCCGTCCGCGAGCACGGCGCGGGCCCGCCCGCGCCGCACCGGTCCGCACGGGCCCGCCGACCCGGCGGAGCCGCCCGCGCCGCACCGGAACACCGCCGTCGGCGGGTGCCTCACCACCCGGTTCGCCCCGTCCGGGGGAGCCGTAAGGTGAGACACATGAACGATCGCATGGTGTGGATCGACTGCGAGATGACCGGCCTCTCGCTGTCGGACGACGCGCTCATCGAGGTGGCCGCCCTCGTCACCGACTCCGAGCTGAACGTCCTCGGCGAGGGCGTGGACATCGTCATCCGCCCGCCGGAGCGGGCCCTGGAGACGATGCCGGAGGTGGTGCGTCAGATGCACACCGCGTCCGGGCTGCTCGCCGAGCTGCCCCGCGGCACGACGCTCGAGGACGCCGAGCAGCAGGTCCTCGCCTATGTGAGGGAACACGTCAAGGAGCCCGGCAGGGCGCCCCTGTGCGGCAACTCCGTCGGCACCGACCGCGGCTTCCTGCTGCGGGACATGCCGACGCTGGAGGACTACCTGCACTACCGCATCGTGGACGTGTCCAGCATCAAGGAGCTGGCCCGCCGCTGGTACCCGAAGGCGTACTTCAACAGCCCCGAGAAGAACGGCAACCACCGCGCCCTCGCCGACATCCGCGAGTCCATCGCGGAGCTGCGCTACTACCGGGAGGCCGTCTTCGTCCCGCAGCCGGGGCCCGACTCCGACACCGCGAAGAGGATCGCCGCGAAGCACGTCCTGCCCGGCCGGTAGGCGGATCGGGGGACGCCGGGGGCGCCGCGCGAAGCCGTGCGCGAGCACCCCTTCGGACCCTGTACACTTTTTCTCGGCCGGTCGGAGAAGGAAACCGATCCCCAGTCGACCGGGCCGTGGTGGGTGTAGCTCAGCTGGTAGAGCACCTGGTTGTGGTCCAGGATGTCGCGGGTTCGAGTCCCGTCACTCACCCTGAACGAACGAGGCCCGAAAGGGCCTCGTTCGCGTTTCGGGCCGGACCGCGAGCCCCGCGGGGACGGGTCCGGACGGTGCTCGGGACCACCCGGACGTGACGCGGCCGAGGAGCCGGCCCGCCGGGGTCGGGTCCGGTCGGCGGAGCGGCCGGGCGGCGGGCGCCACCACGACGGTGGGGACGGACACGAGGCCCGCGCCGACGCTCACGGACAGGACGGACCCGGCCGGCGCGATCCGCGCCCCCGGGTGCTCGCCGTGGTGACCGGCGTGGCGCGCCGGCGCGACGGCTCCGGGCGGAGTGCCCGCGATCGTGGCGCACGCCGTCCCCGTCCCCTGCTCCGTGCCCCGACGGGGGCGGCCCGGCGCGCCGGTGGGGTCCGGCCCCGCCTCCCCCCGGCGGACGGCCGCGCGGGGCGCGGCTCACGGACCTCCCGCCCGCGGCCCCCGCCCGTCCGCGGCTCCGCCCGGCGCTACGAGGAGGCGCGCTCCACGAGTTCCGTGGCCAGCACCACCTGGCGCCGGTCCAGCTCCCGGGAGACGGGCGGGCGGCGGTCGGCGACCTCGGCGAGCAGCAGGTCGATCATCCGGCGGCCCATCTCCTGGATGGGCTGGCGCACGCTGGTCAGCGGCGGGTCCATGTGCCGGGCGATGGCGGAGTCGTCGTACCCGACCAGGGCCACGTCGTCCGGGATGCGGCGGCCCGCCTCGCGCAGGGCGTGGCGGGCGCCGGCCGCGGTGACGTCCGAGGCGGCGAAGACCGCGTCGAGGTCGGGGCGGCGCTCCAGCAGGGCCTCCATCGCGCGCCGGCCCCCGTCCTCGGAGAAGTCGCCGGGCTCGACCAGCAGCTCGTCCACCACGTGGCCCGCCTCCCGCAGGGCGTCCCGGTAGCCATCGACGCGCCGCTGGGCGCCGTACACGTCGAGGCGGCCGGTGATGTGGGCGATGGTGCGGCGGCCCCGGCCGACCAGGTGCTCGACGGCCTGGCGGGCGCCGCCGTAGTTGTCCGAGTCCACCGAGGTGAGCGTCTCGGCGGCCGACCGGGGACCGCTGATCACCGCCGGGATCTCCAGCTGGGCCAGCATGTCGGGCAGCGGGTCGTCGGCGTGCACCGAGACCAGCAGCACCCCGTCCACGCGGTGGGCGGCCAGGTACTGGGCGAGCCGCTGCCGCTCCCGGTCGCTGCCCGCGAAGATCAGCAGCAGCTGCATCGCGGTGTCGGACAGCGCGGCCCCGACGCCCCGGAGCATGTCCGAGAAGTACGGCTCGGCGAAGAACCGGGTCTCCGGCTCGGGCACGACCAGGGCGATGGCGTCCGTGCGGTTGGCGGCCAGGGCGCGGGCGGCGGTGTTCGGGACGTAGCCGAGCTCCGCGACCGCGGCCTCCACGGCGGCGCGGGTGGCGTCGCTCACCCGGGGCGAGCCGTTGATCACCCGGGAGACCGTGCCGCGGCCCACACCGGCGCGCGCCGCCACCTCTTCAAGGGTGGGCCGGCCGCCGCTCCGGCCCCGCACTCCGTGGCTCGCCATCGGCCCCGCCTTCCCTCGTGGTGTCCCGCCGGCCTGGAATCTAACAGTCCCGTGAGCGGTCGTGACCGCCCGCGGAGGGGCGGCCCGCGGACCGCCGGCTTCCGGGGCGGCCGCAGGAGTGTCCAGTTAACGGCCCGATAACTGAACGCACTTCGCCGTGTCTGCTCCCTTGACACCCCCGCCCGGACCCGCGACTCTTCAACACATCACTTGTGGGAGCGCTCCCACACTACCTGACACATACACAACCCGCACGTTCCCCGCCCGAGCCGCAGCAAAGCAAGACACGGGCCCAACAGAGCCGTTGGCCGGGGGGTCGGCACGTCAGGGCAACAGGAGGACGCAATGCGAGCACGTACCCTCCCCCTCTCCCGGCAGCGCTCGGGCGGGGGGAAGCCCCTCGCCCGCAAGGCACTGGCCGTCGCGGCCGCGGTGTCGCTGGGCACCGGGCTGCTGGCCGGCTGTGCCGACGACGGCAAGGACGGCTCCGATTCCTCGTCGGGCGGCGAGGGCAAGACCACGATCACCCTGGGCCTGTTCGGCACCATGGGATTCAAGGAAGCCGGCCTCTACGCCGAGTACGAGAAGCTGAACCCCGACATCAAGATCGCCGAGAACGTCGTCGAGCGGAACGAGAACTACTATCCCGCGCTCCTCAACCACCTGACCACCAACAGCGGCCTGCAGGACGTCCAGGCCGTCGAAGTCGGCAACATCGCCGAGATCGTCGCCACCCAGGCCGGCAAGCTCGAGGACCTCTCCAAGGCCCCGGACGTGAAGAAGGAGAACTGGCTGGACTGGAAGTGGCAGCAGGCCACCACCAAGGACGGCCAGACCATCGGCCTGGGCACCGACATCGGTCCGATGGCGATCTGCTACCGCAAGGACCTGTTCGAGAAGGCGGGCCTGCCCACCGACCGCGAGGAGGTCGGCAAGCTGTGGGCCGGCGACTGGGCCAAGCTGGTCGAGGTCGGTGAGCGGTACAAGGAGAAGGCGCCCGAGGGCACCACCTTCATGGACTCCCCCGGCGGTCTGCTCAACGCCATCCTGGGCAGTGAGGAGGAGCGCTTCTACGACTCCTCCGGCAAGGTCATCTACAAGACCAACCCGGCCGTCAAGAGCGCCTTCGACCTGACCGCCAAGGCCGCCCAGGAGGGACTGGTCGGCGCCCAGACGCAGTTCCAGCCCGCCTGGGACCAGACGATCGCCAACAACAAGTTCGCCGCGATCTCCTGCCCGCCGTGGATGCTCGGCTACATCAAGGGCAAGTCGCAGCCGGACGCCGCCGGCAAGTGGGACGTCGCCCTGCCCCCCAGGGCCGGCAACTGGGGCGGTTCCTTCCTGACCGTGCCCAAGAGCGGCAAGAACGTCGAGGAGGCCAAGAAGCTGGTCGCCTGGCTGACCGCGCCCGAGCAGCAGGCCAAGCTGTTCAAGGTGCAGGGCAGCTTCCCGAGCGCGCAGGCCGCGTACTCCAGCCCGGAGGTCACCGGGGCGAAGAACGAGATGACCGGTGACGCCCCGATCGGTGAGATCTTCGCCGAGGCCGCGAAGCAGATCCCGGTCCAGGTCATCGGCCCGAAGGACCAGATCATCGGGCAGGGCCTGGGCGACAACGGCGTCATCCTGGTGACCAAGGGCAAGTCGCCGAAGGAGGCCTGGGAGACGGCCACCAAGACCATCGACAACAACCTGGACAAGTGACCCGCATGGCCACCCGCTCCGACACCGCCGCGTCCCCCGCCGAGGGGGGCGCGGCCCCGGGCCGTCTGTCCAAGGACCCCGGCTCCCCGTCCCCCGACGACAGGGAACGGCGCCGCCGGGCCAGGCTGTCCCGGCGCTGGCAGCGCGACATGCGCTGGAGCCCGTACGCGTTCGTCGCGCCGTTCTTCCTGCTCTTCCTCGCCTTCGGCCTGTTCCCGCTGCTCTACACCGGCTGGGCCTCGCTGCACCAGGTGGAGCTGACCGCCCCGACCGACATGAACTGGGTGGGGCTGCGCAACTACACCCGGATCTTCGACGACGACTTCTTCTGGAACGCGGCGCAGAACACCCTGACCATCGGCATCATCTCGACCGTCCCGCAGCTGCTGATGGCCATGGGCATCGCCCACATCCTCAACTACAAGCTGCGCGCCTCGACCTTCTACCGGGTCGCGATGCTCGCGCCGTACGCCACCTCGATCGCCGCCGCCTCCCTGGTGTTCGTGCTGCTCTTCGGGCGCGACTACGGCATGATCAACTGGGTGCTGGACCTCGTCGGGATCGACCCGGTCGACTGGCAGGGCGACAAGTGGCCCTCGCAGTTCGCCGTCTCGACCATCATCATCTGGCGCTGGACCGGCTACAACGCGCTGATCTACCTGGCCGCGATGCAGGCGATCCCGCAGGACCTGTACGAGTCGGCGGCGCTGGACGGCGCCAGCCGCTGGCAGCAGTTCCTCCACGTGACGCTGCCCTCGCTGCGCCCGACGATCCTGTTCACCGTGGTGGTCTCCACGATCGGCGCCAGCCAGGTCTTCGGTGAGCCGCTGCTGTTCGACGCGAACAAGGGCGCGTCCGGCGGCGCGGAGCACCAGTTCCAGACGCTCGGCCTGTACCTGTACGAGCAGGGCTGGGTGAACCAGCACCTGGGCCGCGCCTCGGCGATCGCCTGGACGATGTTCGGGATCCTGATCGTCATCGGCATCATCAACTACGTCATCTCGCGCCGGCTGCGCGCCAGCAGTTAAGGAGTTGTGGCCGTGACGACGACTGTGACGCCCCCCGAGACATCGCCCGCCAAGGAGCAGCGGCGCTCGCGCCTGCCGAAGTCCGCGCGGGCGGGCGGAACGCTGCACGGCGGTCCGATCGCGTACGCGATCCTGATCCTGTTCACGATCATGTCGCTGTTCCCGCTGGTGTGGACCGCGATCGCCGCCTCCCGGGACAACCAGCGGCTGGCGCAGACCCCGCCGCCGTTCTGGTTCGGCTCCAACCTGTTCAAGAACCTGGAGATCGCCTGGAAGGACGCCAACCTCGGCGAGGCCTTCCTCAACACCACGATCGTGGCGGGCATCTCGGCGGTGACCATCGTCGTGCTGTCGACGATCGCCGGGTTCGCCTTCGCCAAGCTGCGCTTCCGGGGCCGGGGCGCGCTGATGCTGATCGTCATCGGCACGATGATGGTGCCGCCGCAGCTCAGCATCATCCCGCTGTACATGATGGTCGCCAAGCTCGACTGGACCGACCAGCTGCAGGCGGTCATCTTCCCGTCGCTGGTGAGCGCGTTCGGCGTGTTCTTCATGCGGCAGTACCTGATCCAGGCGCTCCCGGACGAGATCATCGAGGCCGCCCGGATGGACGGCGCGAGCAGCTGGCGCGTGGTGTGGCACGTGGTGTTCCCGGCCGCGCGGCCGGCGATGGCCGTGCTCGGCATGCTGATGTTCGTGCAGACCTGGAACGACTTCCTGTGGCCGTTCCTGGTGCTGACCCAGAACGGCAACCCGACCGTGCAGGTCGCCGTCGCGGCCCTCGGCCGCGGCTACACCCCGGACCAGTCCCTGATCATGGCGGGCGCGCTGCTGGGCACGCTGCCCCTGCTGCTGGTCTTCGCGATCTTCGGCAAGCAGATCGTGGGCGGCATCATGCAGGGCGCCGTCAAGGGCTGACACCCGCTTCCCTCCCGCACCCCTGGGGCCGGGTCACCACCGTCCCGGCCCCTCGTCCCCCTCCCTCCTTCTCCCCTCCTCACCCCTCTCCTCCCCACTTTCCCGTCCTAGTCCGTACTCGTCGGTCTTCCACGACCTCGATGGGAGCGCTTCCATGTCTGACTCCGCCACGCCGGCGACCCCGGTGACCTTTCCCTCCGCCTTCCTCTGGGGCGCCGCGACCTCCGCGTACCAGATCGAGGGGGCGGTGCGGGAGGACGGACGTACCCCCTCCATCTGGGACACCTTCAGCCACACACCGGGCAAGACGGCCGGCGGCGAGACCGGTGACATCGCCGTCGACCACTACCACCGCTACCGCGACGACGTGGCGCTGATGGCGGAGCTGAACCTCGACGCCTACCGCTTCTCCGTCTCCTGGCCCCGGGTGCAGCCCACCGGCCGCGGCCCCGCCGTGCAGCGCGGCCTCGACTTCTACCGCCGTCTGGTGGACGAGCTGCTGGCGAAGGGCATCAAGCCCGCCGTCACCCTCTACCACTGGGACCTGCCGCAGGAGCTGGAGGACGCGGGCGGCTGGCCCGAGCGCGACACCGCGTACCGCTTCGCCGAGTACGCGCAGATCGTCGGCGAGGCGCTCGGCGACCGGGTGGAGCACTGGATCACGCTCAACGAGCCGTGGTGCAGCGCCTTCCTGGGCTACGCCTCCGGCGTGCACGCCCCCGGCCGCACCGACCCGGCGGCCTCGCTGCGGGCCGCCCACCACCTCAACCTGGCGCACGGCCTGGGCACCAAGGCGCTGCGCTCGGTGATGCCGACCCGCAACTCGGTCTCGCTCAGCCTCAACACCGCCGTGGTGCGGCCCCTCTCGCCGAGCGACCCGGCGGACCGGGCGGCGGCGCGCAAGATCGACGACCTGTCCGGCGGCATCTTCCACGGCCCGATCCTGCACGGCGCCTACCCGGAGACGCTGCTGGAGGCGACCTCGTCGCTCACCGACTGGTCGTGCATCCAGGACGGCGACCTGGACCTGATCCACCAGCCGCTGGACGCGCTGGGCCTCAACTACTACACGCCCACCGTGGTGTCGGCGGCGGACCCGGACGCGAAGGGCCCGCGGGCCGACGGTCACGGGGCGAGCGACCACTCGCCGTGGCCGGCCGCGGACGACGTCGCCTTCCACCAGGCGCCGGGCGAGCAGACCGAGATGGGCTGGTCCGTCGACCCGACGGGACTGCACGAGCTGATCATGCGCTACACCCGCGAGGCCCCCGGCCTGCCGCTCCACATCACCGAGAACGGCGCGGCCTACGACGACAAGCCCGGCGCCGACGGCACGGTGCACGACCCGGAGCGCGTCGCCTACCTGCACGGCCACCTCTCGGCGGTCCACCGGGCCATCGCCGACGGGGCGGACGTGCGCGGCTACTTCCTGTGGTCGCTGCTGGACAACTTCGAGTGGGCGTACGGCTACGACAAGCGCTTCGGCGCGGTGTACGTCGACTACGTGACCCAGCAGCGGACCCCGAAGTCCAGCGCCCTGTGGTACGCGCGGGCGGCCGAGTCGGGGGTCCTGCCGGATCCCGAGCGCATCTGACCCTCCCCGCGGGCGGGGGCGGGAGAGGACGGGGCGCGGCGCACCCGGGGGGGTGCCGCGCCCCGTACGGGGTCCGGACCTGCCGACGGACCCGGGGGGGGGGGGGGGGGGGG
This sequence comes from Streptomyces sp. NPDC034670, assembly GCF_055574875.1. NCBI lineage: Bacteria > Bacillati > Actinomycetota > Actinomycetes > Kitasatosporales > Streptomycetaceae > Streptomyces > Streptomyces sp. NPDC034670. The sequence continues at coordinate 341 of NZ_JBVITR010000076.1, read as the reverse complement.
GGGGGGGGGGGGGGGGGGGGGGGGGGGGGTGGGGTGGGGGGGGGGGGTGGGGGGTACCCGCCCGGCCAACCACCCCCCCGCCTGCCTCGTCGGGGGGTGCCCCCCCCCCCCCCCCCCCGCTTCCCCGTGGACGGTGGTCCGCGGTGCGGTGCGATGCGGTCGATGCGGTGCGGTGCGGCAGCACGCCGGCGACCCGCGACCGGGCGCCTCGTCCGGTCCGGAAGGCCGCCGGTGTTCCCAGGGGGCGCTCAAGGAAGGGGTCGGGAGCGGTCAGGGGCTTTTTGGGGGGGGGGGGGGTAGCTGCCCCAGCCCACCCCCCCCCAAAAAAACCCCGGGACGGA
>NZ_JBVITR010000075.1:3045-23345 GCF_055574875.1 Streptomyces sp. NPDC034670 | reverse complement strand
ACCCCCCCCCCCCTCCCCCCCCCCCCTCCCCCCCCCCCCCCCCCCCCCCCCCCCCCCCCCCCCCCCCCCCCCCCCCCCCCCCCCCCCCCCCCTCCCCCCCCCCCCCCCCCCCCCCCCCCCCCCCCCCCCCCCCCCCCCCCCCCCCCCCCCCCCCCCCCCCCCCCCCCCCCCCCCCCCCCCCCGCCCCTGTGCGCGGCACGCCGGTGAACGGTCCGATCCCGGGCAGACGGCGTGAGTGATCGTCCCGGGAGCCGGGAGCCGGGAGCCGGGAGCCGGGAGCCGGGAGCCGGGAGCCCGGGGCCCGGAACCTGGAACCCCGGGACGCGCTCCGCGCCGACCGCACAGAGAGGAACCACCACGGTGACCATGTCCGAGCGCCGTACGCGTCCGCCGGTCCGCGGGCGCCGCTTCGACCTGCGCGCGACCGCCATGTTCTTCGCCCTGCTCGCCGCGGCCCTGGTCACCGCGGGCCTCGCGGTGCGCGCCCTGGCCGGCGTCGTGCAGCGGCGCCCGGTGTGGGGCGTCGTCCTGCTGTGCGTGGCCGCCGCGCTCGTCCTGGCCCACGGGCGCAGACGGCGGCGGCCGTCCGCGGCGGGGATCGCCCGCCGGACCGGCGAGGCCCTGGAGCAGGCCACGACGACGGCGCTCGACGCCCTGGACGCTCCCGCGCCGTCCGCCGTCCAAGACCCCGCCGCACCGTACGGCGGGGACGCCCTCCCGGCCACCGCCGCGCCCGGCGTCCCCGACTACGACGCCCTCGGGCCCGAGGAGTTCGAGGAGGCGATAGCGGCCCTGTGCGTGCGGGACGGCTGCTCGGACGTGCGGGTCGTCGGCGGGGCCGGCGACCTGGGCGCCGACGTGGTGGCGCTGTCCCCCGAGGGCCGCCGCCTGGTCATCCAGTGCAAGCGCTACGGCGAGGACAACAAGGTCGGTTCCCAGGACCTGCAGCGGTTCGGCGGCACCTGCTTCACCGTCCACGAGGCGGATCTCGCCCTCGTCGTCACCACCAGCGACTTCACCGCACCGGCCAGGGAGTACGCCGAGCAGTGCGGGATCACCTGCGTGGACCGCGGCGACCTGCTCGCCTGGAGCGCCGGCCCGGCCCGGCGGCCCTGGGCGGCGGGCGCCGGCGGGGCGGAGGCGTAGGACCGGCCGGGCCCGGGCGGTGCCGTCGGCGTCCCCGCTGTCAGTGGGGGATGTCATCCTGCCGGACATGGACGAACTGGAGTTCATGCGCGGCCGGGTCTACGGGGCGGACCACGACGATCCCGGGCCGCGCGACGGGCGGACGTACGCGGAACTGGCGGGCGGACCGCTGGACGGCCTCCTGCTGGACGTCACCGGCCTCGGTGACGCGGAACTCGAGGACGGCGTCGGCCTGCCCACCGAGATAGGCCGCTACGGCGCGGGCGGACGCGCGCTCTACGCGCCCCGCGCCGCGGGCGGCCGGGTGTTCGACTGGCGGGGCGACGTCCCCTGAGCGCACGGAGCCGTGCCCTCGGTGTCTCCGGTGCCTTCGGCGTCCGCGGTGTTTTCGGCGTCCTCGGTGTCTTCGGCGGCCGTGACGTGGACGGGGCGCCCGTCCTGGGTACCGGGCAGGGGACGGCACGGAGGACGGCCGCGGGACGCCGCGTCGACCGGTCGTCGCGGACGTGAGGAGGGCGGAGCGGCCATGGGACTCCTGACCGAAGGCGAATCGGCACTGCGCGACCGCATCGGCCACGCGATCTTCTCCCGGGTGGCCGGGCCGGACGGCCCCGCCACCCGCGCGCGCATCCACGGCACCCCCGGCCCGCGCTGGTTCGGACCCGAACGGCCGGTCCGGAGGGTGCACGGGGACGCCTCCATGTTCATCGGCGGACTGGGAGCCCTGCTGCTCCAGTCGCTCCACCCGCTGGCCATGGCCGCCGTCGCCGCGCACTCCGGCTTCCGCGGCGACCCCTGGGGCCGCCTGCAGCGGACCAGTGCCTTCCTGGCCGTCACCACCTACGGGACCGCCGACGACGCCCAGCGGGCCGTCGACCGGGTACGGGCCGTCCACGAGACGGTGCGCGGCACCACCGCCGACGGCCGGGAGTACCGGGCCGCCGACCCCCGCCTGCTGTGCTGGGTGCACGTCGCGGAGGTGGACTGCTTCCTGCGCGCCCACCAGCGCTACGGCGTCCGTCCCCTGGACGACGAGGGCTGCGACGGGTACGTCGCCGACATGGCGCGCGTCGCCACCGCGCTCGGCGTCCCCGACCCGCCGGTGAACCGCGCCGAACTCGCCGAGCGGCTGACCGCCTACCGCCCCGAGCTGCGCGCGACCCCCGAGGCGCGCAGCACGGCCCGTTTCCTGCTGCTCGACCCGCCCGTCCCGCTCCTCGCCCGGCTGCCGTACGGGGTCCTCGCCGCCAACGCCGTGTCCCTGCTGCCGACCTGGGCCTCCCGCGCGCTGTGGCTGCCCCGGGTGCCCCCGGCCGAGGGTGTCTGCGTCCGCCCGCTGGGCACCGCCGTCACCGCGGCCATCCGCTGGGCCATGGCCCCGCGCCGCGACCCGGCGTGACACCGGCCGCCGCGCCGCCGGCCCGCACCTCCTCGCCGCGCCGCTGCTTGACGCGCCCCACAGGGGGCACTCAGTGCTGACCGGCACCGGGTGCCGGTGTCGCACGTCGGACACGGGAGGACGAAGTGGCGGTCCGCAACCATCTGATCAGAACGAGCCCGCAGACGGTCTGGTCCGTCCTGGAGGACGGCGGTCGCTACGCGCAGTGGGTGGTGGGCACCTCCTCGTCGGAACCGGTGCGGGGACAGTGGCCGCAGGTCGGCGCGGCGATCCGCTACGAGGTGCGCCTCGGCCCCCTGAGCCTGACCAACGAGACGGTCGTCCGGCGCTGCGAGGCGGGCACGGACCTGGAACTCGAGGCCAAGGCCGGTCCGCTCGGCTCGGCGCGCATCGCCATCGAGGTCAAGCCCTGGGGCGACCACAGCCTGGTCGTCGTGGACGAGCACCCCCTGCGGGGAGTGGGCGGCCTGGTGCACAACATGGCGGTGGAGGGACTCCTCCAGGTCCGCCACCGCGCCATGCTCTCCCGGCTGGCGAAGCTCTGCGAGGCCGAGGCCGCCGAGGAGGAGCGGCGCCGCCCCCTGGGCGGGGTCGTGTCGCCGAAGCCCGGTGCGGGAGGGGCCCGTGCCTGACGCCGTGGTGATCGGGGCCGGCCCCAACGGGCTGGTCGCGGCGAACCTGCTGGTCGACGCCGGCTGGAGCGTCCAGGTGCTGGAGGAGCAGCCCGAACCCGGTGGCGCGGTGCGCCACGACCGGGGCGTCGACCCCGGTTTCGTCAGCGACCTGTGCAGCTCCTTCTACCCGCTCGCCGCCGCCTCCCCGGTCGTGGCCGGACTGGGCCTGGAGGACCACGGGCTGCGCTGGAGCCACGCCCCGCACGTCGTCGCCCACCCGCTGAGCGACGGCAGGTGCGCGGTGCTCGACCGCAGCGTCGACGTCACCGCGGGCTCCCTGGAGGCCTTCGCGCCGGGCGACGGAGCCGCCTGGCGCCGGCTGCACGACATGTGGCAGCGCCTGCGCCCGGACCTCCTGGACGCCCTGTTCACCCCGTTCCCGCCGGTCCGCTCCGCGGCCCGGCTGGCGGTCCGGCTGCGCGGCACGGGCGGACTGCGCACGGCGCGCACCCTGGTGCTGCCCGTGCGCCGGCTGGCGGAGGAGGAGTTCCGGGGGGAGGGCGGCGGACTGCTGCTGGCCGGCAACGCGCTCCACGCCGACCTGGCACCGGAGGCCGCGGGCAGCGGCGGCTTCGGCTGGCTGATGTCGATGCTCGGCCAGACCTACGGCTTCCCCGTCCCGGCCGGCGGCTCCGGCGCCCTCACCGAGGCCCTGGTGCGCCGCCTGCGGGCGCGCGGCGGCGAGCTGCGCTGCGGGCAGCGGGTCGACCGGGTCGTCGTGCGCGGCGGCCGGGCCGTGGGAGTGCGCACGGCCGGCGGCGAGACGGTCGCGGCCGGGCGCGCGGTGCTCGCGGACGTGGCCGTGCCCGCCCTGTACGGCGAACTCGTCGAGCCCGGGCACCTGCCCGCCCAGCTGCTGGCCGACCTGGAGCGCTTCCAGTGGGACTTCGCCACCTTCAAGGTGGACTGGGCGCTCGACGGCCCGGTGCCCTGGCGGTGCGAGCAGGCCGCGGGCGCCGGGACCGTCCACCTCGCGGACGGCCTCGACGAACTCACCCGCTTCGCGGCCCAGCTGGCCATGGGCCGCATCCCCGACCGCCCCTTCTCCCTGTTCGGCCAGATGACGACCTCGGACCCGACCCGCTCCCCCGAGGGCACCGAGTCCGCGTGGGCCTACACCCACGTGCCCCACGACGTCGCCGGCGACGCGGGCGACGAAGGGCTCACCGGGGCCTGGGACCCCCGGGAGCAGGAGATCATGGCCGACCGCGTCGAGCGTCAGGTCGAGCGCTTCGCGCCCGGTTTCCGGGCCCGGATCCGGGCCCGGCGCATCCTCGCCCCGCCGGCGCTCCAGTCCCTGGACCGGAACCTGTTCGGCGGCGCCATCAACGGCGGCACCACCGCCATGCACCAGCAGCTGTTCTTCCGCCCGACCCCCGGCACCGGGCGCCCGGAGACACCCGTGAAGGGCCTGTACCTGGCGTCCGCCGCCGCCCACCCGGGCGGCGGCGTCCACGGCGCGCCCGGCGCCAACGCCGCGCGTGCGGCACTGCGCCGGCACCGGGCCCCGGGCGTGGTCCGGGCGCAGCGGCTGCTGACCCGCCGCGACCGCACCGGACGCAGGCCGCCGGACCCGGCCGGCCGGACCGGCCGCGGATGACCGGCGCACCGGGGCGGACGACGGGCGCCGCACGGACCACCGGCCGGGACGCGCCCGCCGGCGGCGGGCCCGGGACCACACCACCGACCACAGGCGGAGACGAGACGATGACCCGACACGACGACGGCCCCGACCACGCCCACCGGCGCCCCGAGGGCGTCAGCGACGAGACGGTGGAGGCACTCGGATCGCTGTCGAAGGCCCTGGAGACCACCGAGCGGGCCCGGGGCCACCTCTACAGCTTCCACCAGCTCACCGGCACCGCCGACCTGGAACTGGACCGGGCGGTCGAACTGCTGCACAAGGCCGGGCACCCGGACTGGGCCGAGACGGTGCGCACCCAGGTGCTGGGCCGCAACGTGATCCCCGGCCACTGGACGTTCCAGGTCGTCGAGGCCTACGACACCACGTACTACCAGCCGTTCAGGGAACTCGAACGGGCCGCCGTCGAGGAACTGGCCGAGGGCCGGGACCACCTCTACGAGGCCGAGATGAAGGAGGCCCGCCGCACGGCCGGCCACCCCGACCACACCGCCCGCCCCGAGACCTCGCCGGAGACCGAGACCCGCGCCAAGGAGCGCAACCGCTCCGGCCGGGAGTGACCCGAAGGGAACGGCCGATGAAGGACAGCCCACTTCGCCGCCGCACCGTCGTGGTGACCGGCGCCGCACGCGGCGTCGGCGCGGCCCTGGCCCGCGACCTGTCCCGGCGCGGCGCCCGGCTGGCGCTGCTCGGCCACGAGCGGGAGCACCTGGAGGCGGTGGCCGGCGACCTGCCCGGGGCGGCCCTCGTCCACGAGGTCGACGTCACCGACGAGGCCGCCCTGGCGGAAGCCGCCGAACTGGTCCGGGGCCGTCTGGGCGTCCCCTCCGCCGTCGTGGCCAACGCGGGGATCGCCGAGGGCGGCCCGTTCGCCGGCTCCGACCCCGCCCGGTGGCGGCGGGTCGTCGACGTCAACCTGACCGGCAGCGCGGCGACGGCCCGCGCCTTCCTGCCGGACCTGCTGGCGACGCGGGGCTACTACCTCCAGGTCGCCTCCCTGGCCTCGATCGGCGCCGCGCCGATGATGAGCGCCTACTGCGCCTCCAAGGCGGGCGTGGAGGCCTTCGCCCACTCCCTGCGCGCCGAGGTGGCGCACCACGGCGTGGCCGTGGGCATCGCCTACCTGAACTGGATCGACACCGACATGATCCGCGACGCGGACCGCTACCCCGTCCTGCGGGAGCTGCGCGGCCACATGCCGCCGCCGGCCCGGCTGGTGTACCCGGCCGAGCTGGCCGGCGCCCGGCTCGGCTCGGCCGTGGAGCGCCGCAGCACGGCCCTGTACCTGCCCCGCTGGCTGCGCCTGGCGCAGGCGGCGCGGGCCGCGCTGCCGCCCGTGGTGCTGCGGGTGGCCCGCCGGGAGCTGGCCCGTCTGGAGGCCGTGGACCCCCTGCGGTACACCGGGCCCCTGGGCGCCGGAGGGGAGGCCGACCGGGCGGCCTCCCGCCCGGGCACCTGAGGTCCGGGCGGACGGGCGCGGCGGGCCCGGCCCCCGGCGGCCGGGTCAGCCCGGGAAACGCCCCGTGGAGCGCAGCGCCCAGCGCCGTTCGGCGTAGGCCAGGTCGTCGCGCCACAGCCGTCCGGCCGCGGCCCGCACCAGCGGACGCAGCAGCGGGGCCGCGCTCCGCGCGGCGGCGAACCCCGGACGGCCGGAGGCCGCCACCACGGCTTCGACGACCGCCGTGCGGGGCCGCCCCCGGTCGTCCCGCCCCAGGGGAGTGGCGTGCGTCTCGACGACGGACCCCACGCCCTCGCCCCCGGTGATGCGCATGACGACGGTGCGCGGTTCCGGCGCGGTGAACACCGCCCGCACCGGCACCACCAGCCGCCCCGCGACCTTGAAGGACACGTCCACGGTGAAGGCGTCCCCGTCCGCGTCCGGGCCGCCCGGCGACCCGACCACCGTGAGGTCGACGAACGAGTAGGGGTGGAACCAGGCCCCGTGCCAGGGGTCCAGGCGGTTGGCCACCACGTCCTCGGGCTCACAGGTCCCCACCCCGGTGTACACGGCCGACAGGGCCCGTCCGGGCGCGGGCCGCCGCGGCACCACCGGGGCGTCCAGCGGCGCCTCGCCGCCCACCGCGTCCAGCCGCACCCACACCAGGACACCGTCGTCGTGCGCCGGGAACGGCTCCCAGCCCGCGAAGGGACCGCCGTCCAGGGCGAGCCCGTGCCAGTGGCACACCAGCGTGCCGCAGCGCACCGGGCTGTCCCGCAGGGGCGCCCCCAGGTGGGGGCAGGCGCCGGGCCCGGCGACCGCACGGCCGCCGGCGTCCCGCCAGACCACCACCTCCCGCCCCGCCACGGTGCGGGCCAGCGGACGGTCGCCGCGCAGGGCGCGGGAGGCCCCCACGACGTACCAGTTGCCCGACGGACGCGCCTGCGCCCGCTTCAGCGCCCCGGCGATCACGGCGGGGCGCGCCTCGCGCCAGGTGGGGCGCTGCCGCTCCCACGGCACCGCGCGCCTGCGCAGGGACAGGGGCAGGCGCCTGCGCCCGCCCGTGGATCCGGTGTTCACGCGACCTCCTCGGGAACCGGCGGGTACGGCTCGTCGCGCGGGACGAGCGGGGGGACGTCCGCGCGCCGCCCGGCGCCGCGGGCGCGCAGCCGGGCGGCGGCCACCCGGGCCAGCCCGTCGGCGGCGACCGCGGCCCGCCGCCGGCGGGGGACCACCGCACGGCGGTGCACCACCGCGTACCCGCCTCGGGCCACGGCGTCCAGGATGCCCCCGTACAGCACGAACGCGGTGCGGATGCAGGGGCGGGAGACCGGGTCGAGCATGCCGAGTCCGGGCGCCGCCTCCCGGTACACGCCCCGCGTCAGCGCCTCGAACTCCCTCAGCGCCGCGGTGACCCGCCGGTCGCGGCGTCCGGTGTCCCGGCACCACTGCAGCAGCGGCCGGCCGGCACCGTGCGCGGCGAGCAGGTCCGCGGGCAGGTACACGCGCCCCCGGTCCAGGTCCTCGCCCACGTCGCGCAGGAAGTTGGTCAGCTGGAAGGCCACCCCGAGGGCGGCCGCGTGCGGCGCGGCCTCCTCGCGCGGGACGACCGTGCCGAGGACGGGGAGCATCTGCAGCCCGATCACCGCCGCGGAACCGTGCATGTACCGGTGCAGGTCCGCGTAGGTGGCGTAGTCGGTGACCACCAGGTCGGAGCGCATGGCGGCCATGAAGTCGGCGAAGTGGCCGGGGTCGATGCCGTACCGGCGCGCCGTGTCGGCGAGGGCGCGCACCACCGGCTCGCCGCTGTCGCCGCCCCGCAGGCCCTTGTCCAGTTCCCGCCGGAGCGCGGACAGTTCGGCGTCGCGGCGCGCGGCGGACACCCCGGTGCCGAGCGCGTCGACGATGTCGTCCGCCCAGCGGGCGAAGCCGTACAGGGCGTGCACGGCCGGCCGGCGCTCCACGGGCAGGAGCCGGGTGGCGAGGAAGTACGTCCTGCCGTGCCGGGCGTTGAGCCGGCGGCACCGGTCGTAGGCCTCGCGCAGCACCGGATCGGTGACGCCCGCCGCGTCGAGTTCCCGGGCGGTCATGCGGAGGCCTCCCGGCCACGGGTGGGCGAAGGGCGGGACCGCCGCGGCCCGCCGGTGATCCGCGCCGCGGCCAGCTTCCCGGACAGCAGCACGGTCGGCACGCCGACGCCGGGCGTGGTGCCGCAGCCGGCCAGGACGGCGTTCTCGGTGCCGCGGACCAGGTTGCGGGGCCGGAACGGCCCCGTCTGGGCGAAGGTGTGGGCCGCCGAGAACGGCGTGCCGGCGGCGTGCCCCCGCGCGTGCCAGGTGGCGGGGGTGACCAGGCACTCCGCCTCGATCGCGGAGGCGATGCCGTCCAGGCCGCGCCGCTGGAGCTCGCGCAGCAGCTCGTCCCGGTAGCGGGGGGCGAGGTCGGTCCAGGCGGCGGCGTCCGGCCCGATGTCGGTGTTGGGGCACGGGGCGAGGACGTAGTGCAGGTGGCGGCCCGGCGGGGCGAGGGAGGGGTCGGTGGCGGTGGGCCGGGTGACGAGCAGCGACGGGTCGCTCATCAGCCGGCCGGTGCGGGTGAGCTCGTCGAAGGTGGCGTGCCAGGCGGCGCCGAAGGAGAGGGTGTGGTGCGCCAGGTGCGGCCAGGTCCGGTCGGTGCCCAGGTGCAGCACGACCGCGGACGGGGAGTGCCGCAGCCGCACCGGGCGCCGCGGCGCGCGGCCGAGCAGCCCGTAGGCGACGGGCAGGTCGGGGGTGAGGACGACCGCGTCGCAGGGGGTGCGGCCCCCGTCGGTGACGACGGCGGTGATCCGCCCGCCGGAGCGCTCCAGCCGGGTCACCTCGTGGCCGAACCGCAGCTCGGCGCCCGCGTCGGCGGCGGCGTCCGCCATGGCCCGCGGCAGCGCGTGCATCCCGCCCCGCGGGAAGTACACGCCGGCGACGGTGTCCATGTAGGCGATGACGGCGTAGGCGGCCAGGGCCCGGGCCGGCGGGACGCCCGCGTAGAGGGCCTGGAAGGAGAAGACGCGGCGCAGCCGCTCGTCCCGCAGGAACCGCCCGATGCGCGCGTCCAGCCGCCCGAACCCGCCGAGCGCCGCCAGCCGTACGAGGTCGGCGTTCAGCAGCCCCAGCGGGGAGTCGAAGTTGGCGTCGATGAAGCGGCGCGCCTGGGCCCGGTGGAGCCGTTCCAGCCAGCCGCGCAGCCGCAGGTAGCCCGCGGCCTCGGCGGCGCCGGCGAAACGCTCGACCTCGGCGGCCATCGCCTCGGCGCCGGTGTGCACGTCGAGACTGCTCCCGTCGGCGAAACGGGCCCGGTAGGCCGGGTGCAGCGGGATCAGCTCCACGCGCTTGTGCAGGCTGTCCCCGACGGCGGCGAACGGCTCGTCGGCCAGGTCGGGCATGGTCAGCACGGTGGGGCCGGTGTCGAGCCGGTAGCCGTCCAGCTCCGTGCGGCCCGCGCGACCTCCGGGCAGCGGGTCCCGCTCGACGACGGTGACGCGGCGGCCCGCGCCCAGCAGGTGCAGGGCGGCCGACAGCCCGGCCAGCCCGGCCCCCACGACGACGACGTGGTCGGTGCGGCCCGGCACGGTGCGGGTCATCGGCCCGCCTCCCCGGCCCCGTCGGCGGGCGGCGGGACGGACACGGCCGGGTCCGGCTCGGCGGCGCGCGGGTCACGGGCTTCGTGGGGGCCGTGGGGGCCGGCGTCCCGCGGGGGCTCCGCCCCGTCCGCCGCGGAGGCCAGCAGCCGCCGCAGCCGCCGCCCGCCCTCCGGGTCGAGGAGGGCGCCGTCGGCGTGCCGCAGCCCCCGGGCCACCAGCCGGCCGATCCTCGCCTCGACCGTGCTGCGGGCACCGGTGCGCGTCAGGACCTCCCGCACCTCCTCCAGACCGGCCCGGGTGAGCGCGCCGCGGCCGAGCGAGCGGTCCAGCACCTCCAGGGCCCGGCGGTCGCCGGCGGCCTCGGCCCGCGCACGGGCGAGGGCGACGAGGTACGTCGGCTTCCCCTCCCGGATGTCCCCGCCCGCCGGTTTGCCGGTGCGCCGCGGATCGCCGAACACGTCGTCGAGATCGTCGCGGAGCTGGAAGGCCAGGCCGGCGCAGCGGCCGGCCGAGCACAGCGCCCCCCGCACGGCGTCGTCCGCGTCCGCGAGGGCGGCGCCGAGCGCGATCGGCCGCTCCACGGAGTACAGGGCGCTCTTGAGGCAGGCGGCGCGCAGCGCGCGCGCCGGGGAACGCGAGTCCGTGGCCTGGCCGTGCACGTCCAGGTACTGGCCGGCCACCATCTCCGTGCGCATGTCGGCCCACAGCCGGCGCACCGCCCCCGCGCTCCGGGGCGTCAGGGGGGTCTCGGCCAGGAGGTCGTCCGCCCAGGCGAGCGCCAGGTCCCCGGCGAGGATCGCCGCCGCGCCGCCGAGCCGCTCGGCACGCGCCGACGGCGCCGCGCCGCCGTACTGGGCGGCGACGTCGACATGGAGGGAGGGCCGCGCACGGCGCAGCGCCGAGCCGTCCATCACGTCGTCGTGGACGAGCGCGCAGGCCTGCAGGAGCTCGAGCGCCGCACCGATCCGCAGGGCCGCCGCCACCTGGGGGCCGTCGCCGCCGCCGCAGGCGCGCAGCGCCCACCAGACGAAACGCGGACGGACGCGCTTGCCACCCGTCCGGGTGAAGCGTGCGACCCGTTCGGCCAGGTCGTCGCCGAACAGCGGGTCCACGGCCCGCGCCCGGGCGACCCGGTCGGCCAGCACCCGGTCGAGCACGCGGCCGACCGCGCCGGCCACGTCCCGGTCCACGGCCCGCGCGTCACCGGTCCCCGTCGGCGGCGGGGCCTGCGCCGTCCCCGACGGCGCGCCGGGGCCCTCGCCCGGCACGCCGTCGGGCCGCGGCCGGCCGGCGGGCGCCGGCCGGGAGACCGGGCGCGCGACGAGCAGCGGCCCCTCCGCGGGGTGGTCCTTCGCCTGTGTACGGCACATCCCGGTTCCTCTCGTCCTGCCCACAGATTCGTCCTGACCACGGATCGCTCCGCCGTCCCCCGTCACCCCCGTCCTTCCGTCCGCGCACCGCGCGCGGATGCGGGCGGGCCGGAAAGCCGGGCCGACGGCCGGCACATGCCTTCCCCGTGCGCTCCGTCGCCTCACCGGGACCAGTCCGTCACACGTCCGAGTGACCCGCATCCGATCGGGCACACAGGCAGGAATGCTGACGGAGTGTGCGCGTGCCGCGGAGCGGGAGGAGAGTGCCGTCGTGCTGGAGACGGAGGTGGCCATCGTCGGGGCGGGAGCCGCCGGACTGTCCCTGGCCCACCGCCTGGCGCGGACCGCCCCGGGCACGCGCGCGCCGTCGGCCGTCCTGGTGGACGCCCCGCCCGGACCGCTGCGTCCGCCGCGCCGGACGTGGTGCTTCTGGGAGGCCGGCGCGGGCCGCTTCGACGCCGCCCTCACGACGGCCTGGCGGCACCTGCGGGTGCGTCCCCCCTCGGGCGCGCCGGTCGAGGGGGACATCGCCCCGCTGCGCTACAAGATGATCCGGTCCGACGACTTCGAGCACCTGGTCGCGCACGACCTGGCCGCGAGCACGGCCGTACGGCGCCTGGAGGCGACCGTCGAGGCCGTGGAGGACGTCCACGGGGGAGCCCACGTCCACTTCCGGGACGCCGGCGGCCGGCCCGGCGTCCTGCGCGCCCGCTGGGTGTTCGACTCGCGTCCCCCCGGCAGCCTGCCCGCCGCCCGCACCACGCTCCTGCAGCACTTCCACGGCTGGTTCGTCCGCACCGCCCGCCCGGTCCTCGACCCCCGCACCGCGGACCTGATGGACTTCCGCACCCCCCAGCCCGCCAGGGGCCTGTCCTTCGGCTACCTCCTGCCCGTGGGCCGCCGCGAGGCGCTGGTGGAGTACACGGAGTTCTCCCCGCACCCCCTCTCGGCGAGCGGGTACGCGGCGGCGGTGCGGCAGTACGCCGAGGAGGTGCTCCGTCTCGGTGAATTCGAGGTCCTGTCCACCGAGACGGGCGTCATCCCGATGACGGACGCCCCGATGCCCCGGCAGGCCGGCGCGTCGGTCTTCCGCATCGGCGCCGCCGGCGGCGCCACCCGCCCCTCGACCGGCTACACCTTCGCCGGGATCCAGCGGCAGACGAGCGCCGTCGCCGCCGCCCTGTGCCGGGGCCGCCCCCCGGTGCCGCCCCCCGCGCACTCGGCCCGCTCCCGGGCCATGGACGCCGTCCTGCTGCGCGCCCTGGACAGCGGCCGGGCCGACGGCCCCGCCCTCTTCTCCCGCCTGTTCGCCCGGGTGTCCATGCGGCACCTGCTGCTCTTCCTCGACGGCCGCACCCGGCTCCACGAGGACCTCGCCGTCGGCCTGCGCGCCCCCGCCGGCCCGATGCTCCGCTCGGCGCTGGAACTGCCCCGCCTGCCCCGCCGCCCGTTCGACGGCGGCCCCTGACCCGGGAACCGCCCGCACCCGCCCCTTCTGCTCCGGGAGACCGCATGACCCTGCTGCGCGACGAGGAACTCGCCGCCGCGTTCGACCGTGCCGCCCGCAGGTACGACGCCCTGGTGGCCGCCAACCCCGGCTACCACGCCCAGCTGCGCCGCTCGGCGCACCGGCTCGGCCTGCTCCGCGGCGGCCGGGGCCTGCGCGTCCTGGACCTCGGCTGCGGCACCGGCGCGTCGACCGCCGCGCTGGCCGCCGTGCTGCCCCACGCCCGGATCACCGCCGTGGACGCCTCCGCCGGCATGCTGGCGAGGGCCGCCGCCAAGTCCTGGCCGGACGGCGTGACGTTCACCCGGGCGCCCGCGGAGGGACTGGCGGAAGCGGGTGTGAGGGGACCGTTCGACGCGGTGTTCGCCGCCTACCTCCTGCGCAACGTCTCCGACCCCGACGCCGTGCTCGCCTCGGTGCGCGGCCTGCTCGCCCCCGGCGGACGGCTCGGCGTGCACGAGTACGCCCTCGGCGGGCGGCGCGTGGACCGCGCGGTGTGGACCCTGGTGTGCCGCGGCATCGTCCAGCCGGCGGCCACCGTGCTGGGGGACGGCGAGCTGTACCGCCACCTGTGGCGCAGCGTCGTGGAGTTCGACACCGCCGGCCGTTTCGCGGACCGGCTGCGCACGGCCGGGTTCGACCGCGTCCGCTGCCTGCCGCTGCCGGGCTGGCAGACGGGCATCACCCACACCTTCGTCGCGCGGCGCGCCCGCACCGAGACCGAGGAGACCCGATGACCCCCACCCGCCGGCCGCCGGCCGCCCGCCGGGGCCGGGACCGCCGCGCCCTGCTGCTCCCGCCCGCACCGGGCGCCCCGCGGATCACGGGCCCCCGGCCCACCACCGCCGTCGTCGGCGGGGGCATCGCCGGACTCGCCGCCGCCACCGCGCTGGCCGAGCGCGGCGTGGCCGTGACGCTCCACGAGCGCGAGGCCCACCTCGGCGGACGGGCCGGGGGGTGGCCCGTCGTCCTCGGCGACGGCACCTCCGTGACCATGAGCCGGGGCTTCCACGCCTTCTTCCGCCAGTACTACAACCTGCGGGGCCTGCTGCGCCGCACCGACCCCGGCCTGGAACGGCTGACCGGCCTGCCCGACTACCCCCTGCAGCACAGCAGCGGCCTCAGGGACGGCTTCCGCCGCGTGCCGCGCACCCCGCCGTGGAGCGCGCTCGGCTTCGCCGCGCTCAGCCCGTCGTTCGGCCTGCGGGACCTGCGCGGCATGGACCCCCGGGCGGCCCTGCAGCTGTTCGACGTGCGGGTCCCCGAGGTGTACGGGCGCCTCGACGGCGTCAGCGCCCACGACTTCCTCGACGCGGTCCGCTTCCCGCCCCGCGCGCGCCACCTGGCCTTCGAGGTCTTCTCCCGCAGCTTCTTCGCCGACCCGCGGCAGCTGTCGGCGGCCGAGATGGTGCTGATGTTCCACATCTACTTCCTGGGGTCCTCCGAGGGCCTGCTGTTCGACGTGCCCCGCGCCCCGTTCCCGGCGGCCCTGTGGGAGCCGCTCGCCGCCTACCTCGCCCGGCACGGCGCCGAGATCCGCACCTCCACCGCCGTGGAGCACGTCGGCCGCACCGCGGACGGCGGCTTCGAGGTGACCGCGGCCGACGGGCGGCGGCGGTACGACACCGTGGTGCTCGCCCTGGACCCCGCGGGTCTGCGCTCCCTGGTCGCCCGCTGCGACGGACTGGGCGACGCCCCCTGGCGGGAACGCGTCGCCCGGCTGCGCAACGCCCCGCCGTTCCTGGTCAGCCGCCTGTGGCTGGACCGGCCCGTCGCCCCCGGCCGGCCGGGCTTCCTCGGCACCGGCGGATACGGCGGGCTCGACAACGTCAGCGTGCTGGAGCGGTACGAGGACGAGGCGGCCCGGTGGGCCCGGCGCACCGGGGGATCCGTCGTCGAGCTCCACGCGTACGCCGTACCCGAAGGGGCGTCCCGCGAGGTCGAGCAGAAGCGCCTGCTGGACCAGCTGCACCGGGTCTACCCCGAGACCCGGGCGGCGGCGGTCGTGGACGCCCGCCACGAGTGGCGGTCCGACTGCCCGCTCTTCCCCGTCGGGGGGTACGAGGACCGGCCCACGGTGCGCACCCCCGACCCCGGCCTGGTGCTGGCCGGCGACCTGGTGCGCTCCGACCTGCCGGTGGCCCTGATGGAACGGGCGGCGACGACGGGCTTCCTGGCCGCCAACGCGCTGCTGCGGCGCTGGGGGGTGCGCGGGCAGACGCTGTGGACCGTGCCCGGGCGGGGGCGCGGCGCGCCGCTGCGCGCCCTGGCCCGCTGGGGGGAGCGGTGGACGGCCTGACGCGGCGGCGGACCGCCGCCCCGGGGCCGTGCGCGCACCCGGCGGCCGGCGGTCCGCGGGGAGGGGCGGGAGGGCGTCGAGGCACGGGCCCCGGCTCCCCGTGGAGGAGCCGGGGCCCGCACGACGGGCGGCCGCCGGAGGGACCGCGTTCTCCCGCGGCCCCGGTCAGCCCGCTCCGGCCTCCCCGGCGGCCGCCCGCGCGTCGCGCCCGGTCCGCGCCCGGTCCGCGCCGGGTCCGTCCCGGCGGCCGCCGTGAGGTGTCCGAGGACGTCGGTGTGGCGCAGCACGCGGTCCGAGGCCGCCGGCCGGTGGTCCAGGTGGAGGGTGGCGCCGGCGGCACCGGTGTGACGGCGGACCATCAGCGGGGCCGCCGGGCCCAGCGGGTCGACGCCCGTCAGCGCGCGGAAGTCCAGCCGGACGTCGCGCGGCCGGGGCGTCCGGGAGAGGTGCGCGCGGACGGCGCCGACCGGCTCGGCGCCGGCGTCGTCCAGCTCGCCGGGGACGCGGACGGTCGGCGCGGCCGCGCCGGGATCCCCGGCCGGCCGGGGCGCGGTGGGACGCGGCCCGGTCACGCGGGTGCGCCCGGGTCCGGGGCGGAGGGGAGCGGAGGCCGGCCGAGGGCCGCTCGGCCCTCGGCGATGAGCCGCCGGGCCCGGGGGAAGTCGTGCAGCTCCTCGGCCAGGATGCCGAGCCCGGCCGTCAGGGAGTGGCGCGGAACTCCGCGCGCCTCCAGGATCCCGGCGGTCCAGACCAGGAACTCCCCGAACACCTCCGGGGCGTCCAGGTACAGGGCGGCGGAGAGGAACTCGACGATGTGGGCGATGTCCTCCGCGGTCCGCTCCCGCTGTGCGTCGCTGTAGGCGCGCGCGGCCGGGAAACGGTCCTCCAGCGTGCTCATCACCTGCTTGACCAGCCGGCCCCGGGACTGGACGACCATCGTGTACTCCTGGTCGGCCAGGTGCGGCAGGTCGTCGGCGGCCCGCCCGACCGCCGGCCTCGGCAGGCCGGCCTCCAGCACGGCGGCGGCGCCGCGCGCGTCGGCGGCCCACCGGTCGGCTCCCAGGGCGCGGGCGAAGCGGCCGTCCGCACCGAAGGCGCGGCCCCCGGCCAGCACCGGCACCCCCACGGCCCGGCAGGCGGTGATGGCCGCGTGGGCCCTCGGGAGGTGCGTGGGGAGCGACGCCGACAGCAGGACCGCGTCGGAGTCGGTGAGGTGCTGGTGGGCGACCAGGTGCGCGGTGGGGGTCTGGGCACCCAGGAAGTCGACGTCCCAGCCCCGCAGCCGCAGCACCTCGGCCACGAGCCGGGCCGGGAAGGCGTGCCAGTCGCCGTCGACGCAGCTCACCGTCACCCGTCCGCGACGGGGGAGGCCGGACCGCTCCGCGGGCCGGTGGTGCGCGAGGACGGCGATCACCCGCTCGTTGATCGCGGTGGCGGCGTGTTCCTGGGCCACGCTGATCCGGTCGGCGGCCCATTCGGCGCCGACCTTCTCCTGCACCCTCGCGACGACGTCGAGCAGCAGGCCCTCCCCGTCCCACCCGGCGTCGAGGCCCGAGCGGAGCACGTCGACGGCGCCGTGCTCGTCGCTCGCGATCACCGCCCGCCAGAGCCCGTCGCGCAGGACGTCCACCGGCACGGGATCCCCGGTCACCCGTTCCTCCCGGGGAGCGCGTGGGCCCGCGGTCCGCCGTCCGCGGCCGGCGGACCGGGCCGGGGCGCGCCGATCGCGACGGCGGCCATGTCGTCGTGGCGGCGGGACCCCAGCCACTGGGAGGCCAGCATCTGCACGTGCTCGACGATCGCCTCGCCCGGCATGCCCGCGCACTCCGGCAGCGCCTGCCGCAGGCGCCGCTCGCCGAACAGCTCGTCGCCGAGCGGCCCGCCGCGGGCCTCGGTGATGCCGTCCGTGTACAGCAGGCAGGTCTCCCCGGGAGCGAGCACCGTCTCGGCCGTCCGCACGCGCACCTCCGGCAGCGCGCCCACGAGGGTGCCGTGCGTGGGCGGCTCCTCGACGGTGCCGTCGGTGCGGACGACGAGCGGCGGCAGGTGTCCGGCACTGGTCAGCCGCAGGCGGACCCCGTCGTCGCGGCGCCGGACGGAGGCCAGCACCATGGTGGCGAAGCGGGTGTGGTGCGAGGTGAGCAGAGCCCCGTTCAGCAGGCCGAGGACGCGCGCGTGGTCCGCGGCCAGGGGCAGCAGCGCCTGGAGCGTGTTGCGGATCTTGCCGGTCAGGACCGCCGCGTCCAGGCCCTTGCCCGCCACGTCCCCCAGCACGACGAGGGTCTCCTCGTCGGGGGTGGCGCCGGGGTGGACGTCGTAGAAGTCCCCGCCCACCCGTTCGTGGTCCCTGGCCGGGCGGTAGCGGCCCGCGTACTCCACCCCGTGCACGTTCTCCAGGGACGGCGGCAGCAGTTCGCGCATCAGCGTGGCGGTGATCGACGTCTGCTCGCCGTAGAGGCGGGCCGCCGACAGCGCGATTCCCGCGCGGGCGGCGAAGAGCCGGGCGAACTCCTCCTCCTCCGCGGTGAAGGCCTCCTCGGTGCCGGCCCGCAGCAGGACCAGCGCGCCGGCGGGCACGCCGTGCCCGGGAAGCGGGGTGACGATCACGGAGCCGACCGGTCCGGGGAACCCGACCGGGACCAGCCAGTCGGGGACGAGGCCGGGGTTGACCCAGCGCGCCGGCACCGGCGGGAAGCCCTGCAGGGCCTCGGACAGCCCCGGGACGACGCCCGGGTCGACCCGGCGCATCTCCTGGACGACGGGTTCCCCGCGCCGGGCGTAGGCGAGGGGATGGCGCAGTCCCCGGGGCGGGGTGACGAGGACCGCGGCCTCGGCGAGGTGCTCGGCCGCCAGGCGGGCGGTGACCTCGATGCAGCGCGGCACGTTCAGGGAGGACAGCAGCGCGCTGGACACCCGGGTGAGCGTCTCGCCCCGCTCCTCGATCCGGCGGGCCTGCGCTCGTGCCCGGACCCGGTCGGTGTCGTCGAACAGCCACCAAGCGGTCGCCCCGTCCGCGGACGGGGCGGGACGGGCCACGTAGGAGCGGTCACCGATGCTCCCGGCCGGGGGGACCGCCGGGGTGCCGTTCGCCGCGGTGCCGGCGCGGTGGTGTGCGGCGGCCAGCCACGGGGGGACCGCCTCCGGCGACGGGTCCGTTGCGAGGAGGCCGGGGAGCAGCAGCCGGGCGGCGCGATTGGCGTCGACGGGAACCGCGTCGGGTCCGAGGACCAGAACCGGGCAGGGGGCGTCCCTCCACGTCACCCCGGAGCCGGGGCCGGCCGCACGGGGGCCGGCCGATGGGTCGTGGGAAGGAATCACAAGCGGAGGCACGCGCGGTGCGTACCGCACCACCTCTCTGCAGCGGCTACAGGTGTACTCGGGCAACCGTCCCGTATGCGTCGCGGCGAAGCAACCGGCCCGGGTGCCGGGCGGATGCCGCGCCCGGGCCGCCGGACCGGGCCGTCGCGGGCCCCGGCGGCCCGCGGTGGACGCGGAGGGGAGGGACGGCGGGATCCCGCCCCGCCGGGGAGAGGCCCCCGGCGGGGCGGGGTCACGCGTCGGGCGCCGGGCACGCCGGGGGCGGGGTGGCGGCGCGCACGGCCGCGTGCACGGCGCGGGCCAGCCGCGCGCCCCACAGCGACCGCGGCCCGGCGAAGTGGTGCGCGGGCACGCCCGGCTCCGGGGCGCGGGCCGCGACGCACACCGCGTCGGTGGGCGTCCCGGAGCAGTCGTGTCCGGCGTCGAGGAGGGCCTGCACCTTCGCTTCGGTGGCGGTGGCCACCGCGTTGACCAGGGCGGCGTCGGTCAGCGGCACGGGAACCGCCGCGACGATGTTGACGGTGCCGGGCGCCTGGGCCTCCTCGCCGACCTCCGGCCAGGAGGCGGCCCAGCCGCGCACGTCGACACCGGCGGTGGCGACGGCCTCGGCGCCGCCGTCGCGCGCGTGGCCGTACGACGAGACGTCCGCGGCCGTCATCAGCCCGACGCCCGGTCCCTCGGCACCCGCACGGGCGGCGAGGCCGGCGAGGTGCCGGTCCGGGTCCGTGCGCCGGTAACCGTGGGGGACCTGGGCGTTGAGCACCCAGGCCCGCTCGCCGATGCCTCCGCCGAGGACCGCGCTGCTGATCATCCGCCAGCCCGGACCGGCGACCCACAGCAGGGAGCGCAGCCGTTCGCCGTCCTCCACGCGGTCCTGGTGCCGCAGACGCAGCAGACCGCCGGCGGTGCGGGGCGGCGGGAGGGCGGTGGTCACCGGGCGGGGCTCCTCGACTCCGGGCGGGCGGGCCGGTCGATCGTACGCCGAGGCCACCGCCCCGCCGGCGGGGGGCCCGCCCGGTCAGTGCTCCGGTTCCCCGGCTCCGGGCAGCCGGAAGCAGGCCACGACGGTCTTGCCGTGGGGACAGGGGTGGGCTTCCCAGGTGTCCGCCAGGGCGTCGACCAGCAGCATGCCGCGCCCGCCGGGGGCGTCCGCGTCGGGGCTGCGGGGCGCCGGCAGGACGCCCGAGGCGTCGTGCACGGCGAGGTGCAGGCAGTTCTGGTCCAAAGTCATGATCAGCTGGGCGTCGCTGCGGGCGTGGAGGTGCGCGTTGGTGACCAGCTCCGAGACGGTCAGCAGCACGGCGTCCACCGTCTCGGGGGCGGTGGCGGTCCAGCCCAGCGCCTCGAGGTGCTCGCGCGCCCAGTCCCGGGCCGCCTTCACCCCGCGGTCCATCGGCAGGGAGCGTGCCCAGCCCACCGCCCGGACCGACGATTCGTTCATGATGTCCTTCCCGGTCACGGCCGCGCGGCCCGGGTCTGTGCGTGCCGGACCGCGCGGAAACGGAAATCAGGGGGGTCAGCGGTGACCGCCGCGGAACCTCCCCAGCAGACGCTGGGCCTGGGCCCGGCGCCGCGGGTCGGCCGCGGCCCGCCGCACCTGCTCGGTCGTACGCCGCCCCTGGGGGCTCCTCGCGAACTGCTTGATGCGCTCCATCATGCTCGGCATGGCGTGACTCCTTTCCGTGACGCCCGCCGGCGTCCTCGACGTACTCCGGTTACCCCCTGCGGGCGGACTCAGCCCCGAGGAGGCGCGGACGGGCTCACGCTTCCCTTCCGCGGCCCGGGGGGGGAGGGGGGGGGGGGGGGGGGGGGCCACACCCAACCGGACGGGCCTATGGCTGGGGGGGAGGGGGGAGGCGGAGCGAGGGGGGGGGGGTCCGGATATAGGGTG
>NZ_JBVITR010000075.1:0-3035 GCF_055574875.1 Streptomyces sp. NPDC034670 | reverse complement strand
CCGGCGTGCGTACTCAGCACCGAGGAAGCGCGGACAGACCCACTCTTCCCCCCCGCGGCCCTCGCGCCCCGGGCCCGGGGCGCGCGGACGTCCACGCTCCACGGGCCGTCCTCGTGCGCGGCGGCGCGCGGGGCCGGTACGCGCGGCGGGCGCCGTCCGGCCCGAGGCGGGACGGAGGCCCTCGCCCGTGACGACCCGGGACGGAACGGAGGCCCTCGCCCGTGACGACCCGGTGCGGGGCGACGGGGCGTTCGCACCCCACCGCGGCCTTCCCGGACGGCCACCGGCCGGCGCCGCGGCCCGCCCCGGCCGGCTACCCCCACACCCCGCGCGGGAGGGCTGCCGCACGCCGTGCGCCGGCGGGACCGGACCCCGCGGCAGGCGGGGCCCGCCCGCCCCGGCCCGGACCCTTCCAGGAGCCTTTCCGGGCACCGGAGTTCGGCGCCTCCTCACCCCCCCGTCCGAGGCGCGGGTGACCCGCGCGGAACACGCCGTGCGCGAACTGCCGGACAGATGGCCCCCGTTCCTCCCCTTGGTCGGCTTCTTCGTCGGCGTCACCGCCCCGCACCGGCCCCACCGGCGGGCGGGGGAGTCCGTGCTCCCGGCCGCCGGCCGGGGCACGGTCCGCCGCTGCCGCGGTACGGCGTGCGCGGGCGGCGCGCCGGAACGGACGCCGGCCCCGCCCGCGCGGGAGCGGACCGCGCGCCCGGGCGTGTTTGCCGCCGAAGTCAGCGGCAAAGCGGTGTCCATGAGCGAACAGAACAAGAACTCGAGCCAGAAGACCACGTCCACCCGGACCGCCGCGTCCAAGGCCCGGGAGGCCTCGGACAAGGCGACCGCCCCCGCCGGGCGGGCGGCCGGCAAGGCCGCCACCAAGGCGGGTGACACGGCGTCAGCGGCCGCGTCGGGCGCCGGACGCGCGGCGAACGGCGCCGTGCAGAACGCGGCCAAGGGCGTCGAGGCGGGCCGCCGCGCGGTCGTCGCCACCTCGGGCCAGGTCGCCGCCACCGCCCGGACCGCCTGGACGGTCATCGCGAACCGCAAGCTCGTCGCCGCCGGTGTCGGCGCCGGCCTGACCGCGCTGAGCGCCGCGTCCTACGCGGTGGGCCGCCGCGCGGAACGCCACACCCACGGCCCCCTCACCCGGATGACCGGCGGACGGATCTGACGGCCGGGGCGGGCCCCGCTCGCGCGCGGCGGCCCGGAAGAGGAAAGATGTGTCCGCAAGCGGACAACCGACCCCTGCCAAGGAGTGGGCACATGCAGCACGAGCGAGCGGGCGGCCCGGCCGGCCCCGAGGACCTCGTGGACGTCGCTCGTCTGGTCACGGCGTACTACGCGCTGCACCCCGATCCCGAGGACCCGGGACAACGCGTGGCGTTCGGGACCTCGGGACACCGCGGTGCGTCGGTGGCGGCCGCGTTCAACGACGACCACATCGCCGCGACCAGCCAGGCCATCTGCGAGTACCGCGCCCGGCAGGGCACCGACGGCCCGCTCTTCCTCGGGGCCGACACCCACGCGCTGTCCGAGCCCGCCCGGGTCACCGCCCTGGAGGTGTTCGCGGCCAACGGGGTCACGGTGCTCATCGACAGCGCCGACGGCTACACCCCGACCCCGGCGGTCTCGCACGCCGTCCTCACCCACAACCGGGGCCGCACCACGGGACTCGCGGACGGCGTCGTCGTCACCCCGTCGCACAACCCGCCCGGCGACGGCGGCTTCAAGTACAACCCGCCGAGCGGCGGCCCCGCGGGCTCGGACGCGACCGGCTGGATCCAGGACCGGGCCAACGAGATCATCCGGGGCGGCCTCGAGGACGTCCGCCGCATCCCGTACGCCCGGGCCCTCGCCGCTCCCGGCACCGGCCGGTACGACTTCCTCGGCGCCTATGTCGCCGACCTGCCGAGCGTGCTGGACCTGGACGCGATCCGCGCGGCCGGCGTCCGCATCGGCGCCGACCCGCTGGGCGGGGCGTCCGTCGCCTACTGGGGCCGGATCGCCGAACAGCACGGCCTCGACCTCACGGTGGTCAACCCGCTCACCGATCCCACCTGGCGGTTCATGACCCTGGACTGGGACGGCAAGATCCGCATGGACTGCTCCTCCCCGTACGCCATGGCGTCCCTCATCGGGCAGCGCGACCGCTTCGACATCGCCACCGGCAACGACGCCGACGCCGACCGGCACGGCATCGTCACCCCGGACGCCGGGCTGATGAACCCCAACCACTACCTCGCCACCGCGATCGGCTACCTCTACGCGCACCGCGGGCAGTGGCCGTCGGCGGCCGGCGTCGGCAAGACGCTGGTGTCCTCCGCGATGATCGACCGGGTCGCCGCCGACCTGAAGCGCGAACTGGTCGAGGTGCCCGTCGGGTTCAAGTGGTTCGTGGACGGACTCGTGGACGGCTCCCTCGGGTTCGGCGGCGAGGAGTCGGCCGGTGCCTCCTTCCTGCGCCGGGACGGCTCGGTGTGGACCACCGACAAGGACGGCATCATCCTGGCGCTGCTGGCCTCCGAGATCACGGCGGTCACCGGGAAGACCCCTTCCGAGCACTACGCCGCGCTCACCGCCCGCTTCGGCGAACCCGCCTACGAGCGGATCGACGCCCCGGCGACCCGCGAGGAGAAGGCGCGCCTCGCGCGGCTCTCCCCGGCACAGGTCACCGCGGACACCCTCGCCGGGGAGGCGGTCACCGCGGTGCTCACCGAGGCCCCCGGCAACGGCGCGCCCATCGGGGGCATCAAGGTGACCACGGACAGCGCCTGGTTCGCCGCCCGCCCGTCGGGCACCGAGGACGTCTACAAGATCTACGCCGAGTCGTTCCGGGGCCCCGACCACCTCCGTCAGGTGCAGGAGGAGGCCAAGGCCGTGGTCCTCGCGGCACTGGACGGCTGAACCACCGCCCCGCCCGCCCACCGGCCGTGGGGGGGGGTCGGGGGGGGGGGGGGGGGGGGGGGGGGGGGGGGGGGGGGAGGGGGGGGGGGGGGGGGGGGGGGGGGGGGGGGGGGGGGGGGGGGGGGGGGGGGGGG
>NZ_JBVITR010000074.1:22438-24258 GCF_055574875.1 Streptomyces sp. NPDC034670 | reverse complement strand
GCCGACGAATCCCCTTGAGGACAGCCAGACGGCGTCGGTCAGTCCATGAGTCAGACCCACCCGGAGAAGCCACCACACATCCTCACTGTCAGTCCTCGTCGGCGAGGATCAGGTACAGCTTCTTGCGGGCCTCGTTGACGACGGCGAGCGCCTTGTCCCGCTGCTCTTTGCTGCCGGTCTTCCAGACCTGTCCGAACGCCTCCATCAGCCCGAAGCCGGCCTGCCGGATCTCGCCCAGCGCCTCCCAGTCGACCCCGCGAGAGGCTTCCTCCCAGGGGGCGTCGGGGCCCTCGCCGGCCACCGTGCGGCCGGCGTCGGTGAGGGAGAACAGCTTCTTGCCCCCCTCGCTCTCGCTCACGATCAGCCCCTCGTCCTCCAGCAGTTGGAGGGTGGGGTACACCGAGCCGGGGCTGGGCCTCCACGCCCCGCCGCTGCGCTCGGCGATCTCCTGGATCATCTCGTAGCCGTGCATGGGCCGGTCCCTCAGCAGGGCCAGGATCGAGGCCCGCACGTCACCGCGCCGCGCCCTTCCCCTGGGTCCGCCGCGCCCTCGCCCGCCCCACGGGCCGTGCCCGAAGCCCGGGCCGAAGGGCCCGCCGGGCCCGCCCGGCCCGAAAGGACCGAACGCCGCGCGCAGCCGGTCGAAGTCGCCCCGTCCGCCGCGCGGGCCGCCGTGGTGGTGTCCGTGCTCGAAGCCATGGGTGTGCACCGCAACCACTCCATCCCATCGTTGATCTGTCGCGATGCTTCAACGATATATCGGAGAAGTTCGCTCGACCACCCCCGGACGCCGGGTCGCCCCGCCGGACCCCCGAAAACCGGTCCAGGGACCGCGCATTGGCCTTGGCCCGCGGTTTCGCTCAGCACCTACGGTCGGGACATGCGGATCCGAATCGTCGACGCCTTCACCGACCGGCCCTTCGCCGGCAACCCGGCAGGAGTCCTGCTCCTGGACGCCTTCCCGGACGACCCCTGGCTCCAGAAGGTCGCCCTGGAGGTCAACCACGCCGAGACGGCCTTCGCCCACCCGCTCCCCGGGGGCGGCGGGGCCGACTGGGCGCTGCGCTGGTTCACCCCCGCCACCGAGGTCGCGATGTGCGGCCACGCGACGCTGGCCACCGCGCACGTCCTGCACACCACCGGCGCGCACCGGGGCCCGGTGCGGTTCGCCACCCGCAGCGGCGTCCTCGTCGCCACGCCCGGTGAGGACGGCGCCGTCACCCTGGACTTCCCCACCGCCCCGCTCACCGCGGTCGACGTTCCCGAGGGCCTGGCCGAGGCGCTGGGCACCCGGCCGCTCACGGCGTTCGACACCGGCCCGGACGTCGGGGACCTGCTCGTCGAGGTCGCCGACGAGCGGACCGTCCACGCCCTGCGGCCCGACCTCAGGGCCCTGGCCGCCCACTCCGAGCGCGGCGTCATCGCCACCGCCCGTGCCGAGGACCCCGCCCTCGGCCACGACTTCGTCTCCCGCTGCTTCTTCCCCAACGTCGGCATCGACGAGGACCCGGTGACCGGCAGCGCGCACACCGCTCTGGCCCCCTACTGGTCCGAGCGCCTCGGCCGCTCCGTCCTCACCGGCCTCCAGGCCTCACCCCGCTCCGGGCGCGTCCGCACGGAGGTGCGCGGCGCGCGCACCCTGCTGAGCGGACGGGCCGTGACGGTCATCGAGGGCGATCTGCTGGTCTGAGACCGGTACGGCGAAGGGGGGGGGGGGGGGGGGGGCCCCCCCCCCCCCCGCCGCCCCCCACCCCCGGAGTCAAGCCCCCCCTCCCGCCAGCCACGATTACCCCCCCAAACACCCCACCGTGCGGAGCCGT